>CAZLOC010000168.1:0-8331 GCA_964560935.1 uncultured Anaerolineaceae bacterium
GCGGCTGCCATGTGATGCGCTTCGGGGCATACGCCGCAGATGCGGTTGGTCAGCAGCGGCATCTCCTCCACCGGGCGGCCGACGCAGAAGCGCTCGAAGCCGCGCAGTTCGGGGATCTGGAAGTAGGTGTTGGCGACATCGCCTTTGTCGTCCAGGAAGATTTCGATTTTGCCGTGACCTTCCAGGCGGGTGATGGGGTCGATGGTGATTCGTTGTGTCATAGTTGTCTCCTGTGGGGCGGGATGCTATCCCGTCCTACGCCTTCTCCCATGCTGGCTTTGCCGCCTTCAACAGTGATCCAGCCAGGTTGAACCGATAGAATTGCCCGGTCGGATCGGGGATGCCGTCCAGGATGGCTTCGATCTCTTCGGGGTCGTTGCTATCGATGACGGAAGCGAAAGCGGCGATCAGCCGCGCCCCGTAATCGATCACGCCCTCGGCGGGACCGTAGCACCCGATGCACTGCGCCCCCGCGCTGACGCAGCGGGCGTTGCATCCACTGCGCGTGGCGGGTCCGTTGCACGGGATGCCCTGTTCGAGCAGGCAGATTTCGGGATCGATGTCCACCTCGTAAATCCGGTGAAAGGCAGTGATGTTCTTGACGTTGCGCACCCGCGTGCACTCGTCGCACACGGTGGAGTTGCCTGCGCCGATGGTTGCGCCTTTGGGCGGCAATTCCGCTTTGCCTTGCAGCACCTGGATGACCAGGTCGATTACGGCTGCAATCTGATGGGATTCAGGCGGGCAGCCAGGCATGTAGTAGTCTACATCAACCACCTGGTCCAGGGTACGCAGCGTGGGGTAGAACTTTGGAATGGTAATCTCGCCCTCAGGCATGTTATAGCTATATTGCGGACGAATATGTTCCGGGTTTTCTGTCGAGACGGTTTCATAATAGGTGTCGAAGATCTGTTTTGTACTGCTCAGGTTTGCCAATCCGGGAATGCAGCCCTCACAGGCGCACGAACCGAAGGCGACCAGGATCTGTGATTTCTTGCGCAGCAATTTGGCGATGTGCTCATTTTCATCGTTGCGGATGCCGCCGTTGAAGAGCGTCAGCAGGATCGAGCCGTCTTCCATCGCCTCGACATCCTTGTACTTGGCATCCATGGCGACAGGCCAGAAAACGACCTCGAAGTTGGCGTCCACATCCAGGATTTTCTCGTGGATGTTGAGCACGGCGATCTCACAGCCGCCGCACGAAGCCGCCCAGTACATGGCGAATTTCGGTTTTGCAGTCATGCGGGCACCTCCTCGGGGATAATAGGAGCGGGTTCGAAACTGACGTCGCCATCGTAGGGCGTATGTCCATCGCTCTTGCCCCAGTTGAGCGGACCAAGCTCGCGGATTTCATCGATGAATAAGGCCGTTTCGCTGGCGAACTTTGCGCCCTCGGCCGCGCTGGCCCAGACCAGTTTGATCCGTTCTGGTTCGATTCCAAAGCCTTTCAAGGTGCGGCGGAGCAGGTGGAAGCGCCGCAAGGCTTTGTAGTTCTGTTCGAGATAGTGGCACTCGCCGGGGTGACAACCCGTGATCATCACACCGTCTGCGCCGCTGGCCAGGGCTTTGAAGACGAAAGTCGGGTCAAGGCGACCTGAGCACATCAGGCGGATCAGGCGGATGTTGGGCGGGTATTTGATGCGGGCGGTACCGGCTAAGTCTGCGGCGCGGTAGGAGCACCAGTTACAGGTGAAACCGATGATGGTGGGTTCGAATTGATCAGTCATAGTTGCCTCCTCATGCGGGGACCGCTTCCTCGCCGACGTTCAACAGTAGCAGGCCTTCGATCTGCGCCAGCACCTGTTCGTTGCTGAAGCCCGTGCCAACGATCGCGCCTGCCGGGCAGGCCGCTACGCAGGTACCGCAGCCCTGGCACAGCGCGGCGTTGATCTCGGAGACCATCTTGTCCTCGTGGAAGGTGATGGCGTTGAACGGACACAAGTCATTGCAGATGCGACAGCCGGAGCATTTCTCTTCGATCACGCTGGCGCGGATGGGTTCGAGCGCCATCTCCTTCTGTTGGATCTTGCCGAGCACGCGCGCCGCTGCGGCCGCGCCCTGCGACACGCTGGCGGGGATGTCTTTCGGCCCCTGGGCACAGCCAGCGATGTAGATACCTTCTGTCATCGTGGCGACCGGGTCGAGCTTGGGGTGTTTCTCGATGAACCAGCCATTGGACGAGCACGAGATGCCAAAGAGTTTGGCTGTCTCGTTTGAGTCCTTCCGTGGCTCCAATCCAACCGACAGGATGACCATGTCCACGGGGATGCGCCGCTGTTTGCCAGCCAGCGTATCTTCCACCTGGACGATCAGCTTGCCTTCCTCGCCTGGTAAGCGGGCCGCGTCAGTGACTTCGGCTACTTTTCCGCGTACGAAGAGCGTGCCTTCTTCCATCACTCTCTGATAAAACTCGTCGTAGTCCTTGAACGGTGTGCGCATGTCAATATAGAAGTTGTAAACGATTGCGCCGGTCCGTTCGTGCACCATGTGGGCAAATTTCAGACTCTGCATACAGCAGATGACCGAGCAATGGTTGTTGAAGTTGCGGTCGCGGCTGCCGACGCAGTGGACGATGCCGACCGCCTTCGGCACAGTCTTCCCGTCTCGCAGCACGATCTGTCCGGTGGTCGGGCCAGCCGCGTTGGTCAGGCGTTCCATCTCCAGTGAAGTGAACACGTTTGCTAGGCGGCCATAACCGTAATTGGTCACCCTGCGGGCGTCGAACAGGTCATAGCCCGTCGCCAGGATGATGTTGCCGACCTCGATCGTGATGACTTCGTCTTCCTGTGTGAAATCGATCGCATTGGTCGGGCAGAATTTCTCGCAGGCCTTGCAGGTGCCCTTCTCGAAGTAGATGCAGTTGTCCACATCCATCACCGGGAACTTGGGCACGGCTTGCGGGAAGGGCGTGTAAATTGCCTTGCGGTATCCCAGCCCAGCCTCATACACGTCATCGATTACTTTCTTCGGGCACTTTTCCTGGCAGATGCCGCAGCCCGTACATAGTTCCGTCTTTACGTGGCGGGCTTTCTTGCGGATGGTCACGCTGAAACTGCCCACGTACCCCTCCACTTTTTCGACCTCGCTCCAGGTCATCAACGTCACGTTCGGGTGCCCGCCCACGTCGACCATCTTGGGGGTTAGGATGCAGGCCGCACAGTCCAGGGTGGGGAAGGTCTTGTCGAACTGGGCCATGTGCCCACCGATCGACGGTTCCCGTTCCACCATGTAGACGTGATGACCGGCATCCGCAATCTCGAGCGTGGCCTGGATACCGGCAATGCCGCCGCCCACCACTAGCGTGGCGGGGTTGATCGGCACAGTCATCGGCTCCAGCGCCTCGTGGTGGATCACCCGTTCCACGCCGCCCGAAACCGCCGCTTGCGCCTTGATCGTGGCGGCTTCCTTGTCGGTGTGCACCCACGAAATCTGCTCGCGGATCGAAACCATCTCGCATAGGAACGGGTTCAGTCCGGCCCGGGCGCAGGCCGTGCGAAACGTCCGCTCGTGCAGGTGTGGGGAGCAGGCTGCTACCACCACACGGGTCAGTCCCAGTTCCTTGATGTCTTTCTCGATTAATTCCTGACCGAGACTGGAGCACATGAACTTATAGTCACGGGCAATGACCACGCCGCGATGGTTGAGACGAGAGGCTGCCCACTCGGCGACCTGGACTACATCCACTGTGCCGGCGATGTTCGTACCGCAGTGGCAGACGTAAACCCCGATTCGCTCCAGGGACTCTGGCTTGCTTCCGTTTTTCTTCGTCATTTTGCCACCTCGTCTTTCTTAGCCACCTGATGCTTCATCGGGAGCGGCTTTGGCATAGGCAGCCCTTCTGTCTTTTTGGGACGAGAGGGTACAGCCTCAAGCTCCGGGACTTCCAGGCCGATCTTCGCTAAAGCTTTCTTTGCGCTGACCAGTTCTGAGCCAAAGCCAAGCTCATCTGGCCCTATCCCAAATGCCAGTCCCATCAATTGGGTGAAGAAGACCACTGGCATGTGATAATTTGTCCCAAAGTGGCGGTTGGTTTCTGCCTGATAGGCATCCAGGTTCATCTGGCACATCGGGCACAGGGTGGCCATGATGTCAGCATCATACTGGTCGGCGGAGGAAATCAGGCGGCGGATGAGCTCGAAGGCAGTATCAGGTCCAATCTGCGTCATGTGCCCGCCGCAGCAGTGCGTCTTGAGCGGGAAGTCGATCACTTCCGCGCCTAGCGCCTTGAGTAGTATGTCTAATTCAACTGGGTGTTCGTGGTCCGACCAACGTTTTTCATAATCTGGGCGCGGTACCATGCAGCCCAGATAGGGTGCAATCCGCAGCCCTTTGAGGGGACGTACCACTTTGCTCTTGATCGTATCCAGTCCGATGTCATAGACTATTACATCCAGGAGATGGCGGATATCCAGCGAACCGGGCTTGTAAGAAAGCTGCCCTGCTTCCAGGGCTTTATTGACTATGACGCCCAGCTTAGGCTGTTCGCGCATGTAAAAATCGGCTTTAGCAAGATTCAAGTAACATGCGCTGCACGGTGCAACGACGGTTTTGCTCCCGTTGGACTGCTTTGCAGCCAGCGCCAAGTTGCGAGTGATGAGCGCGTAAGCTGGAGCCAGGCTGATACCCAGGTATTCGGTAGCGCCGCAGCAGTTCCAATCGTGGATCTCTTCCAGTTCCAGGCCAATTGGCTTGGCAATCGCCAAAAGCGAATCGTTGTAGGCTTTGGCATTTGATTCCATGGAGCAACCGGGATACAAAAGATACTTAGCCATGGTTGTTTCCCTCCAATTCCTTGGCGCGTTTCAAGATGGATTTGAGTTGCTTGATGCCTTTAATGCGATTTGGGGTTATGCTCATGCGTTGCTTGGTCAGCAGGCCAAGACCCATGGGCATCATGCCTGGCAGTCGCAGTGGGAAGTGCTTGAGGTAGTGCCGCGTTGCCAGCCCGAACTCGAAGCCGCGCCCATATTCCTCGACCATATCCACAAAGGTCTGCGAGAAATCAGGTGCCGTAGAGTCTTGATACAGCTTTGCTTCAATGGCCATGCCCTTAAGGGTGTACATCACGTCCGCGATATGAACGTTTTGTGGACAGCGCACCACGCAGTGATAGCATGAAACGCAGATCCAGGGCGTGTTGCTTTTCAGCGATGCCTCGCGCATCCCGGCGCGTAGCATGGCAAATAACATGCGCGGCGTGTGATCCATGTCCGCTGAAGAGGGGCAGGAACCGCCGCAGGTCCCGCACTGGATGCACATCTCCAGCCTGGAGACGCCTGCCGTGCGGGCCGAAACTTCATCTAACAAGGTCAAGTCTTCAATTAGTTTTGGAATGGTTTTTGTGGGAGCGAGCGTTTGGGGTGTGGCCATAGGTTTCCTCTTTGCTCATAGATTAAAACATCACAGCCTCGCGCAGGCTGTGATGACAATGCTTCGTGTGCGCTAAATACAGTATGTGATTTTTGTCACAAAATTGGAAGTGCGAGATGTCATAGTAAAATTGTGACGAATATCACAAATAGGGAATTTCAATTGTCTGAACAAGTGATTGGTCGATTTGGTTCGATAAAAAAATCGAAATATCAGTTATCTAAAGATGTCTGGACATATTATTAAAGCGTCCCCTTTCCTTTGATATAATCAGACCTGATCAATCCAAATAGGAGTGCTTACTATGAAAATTGACTTTGCGATGTGGCGAAAAGCGCTGAATGTCATTCCCGATGTAACAAAAGATGAATGGGCCCAATTGGATGTTGTCTCGCGCTGGCTTATTTCTACGCGTGCAGCAGTCCTCATTATGACGTTCATCTCTGCGGCGTTGGCTGGTTTGTTTGCATTGCGCGATCAGGCGTTTCACTTCCTGCCCTGGCTGGCGCTTACGCTTGGCCTGATCCTTGCCCATGCCAGCAACAACATTTTCAATGACTACACCGACTTTATACGCGGGGTGGATAAGGACAACTATTACCGCAATCTTTATGGCGCGCAACCAATTGCAAGTGGTTTGATGACCCGGCGTCAGCATCTCACATATTTCGCGATTACCGCTTTGATTGCCTTCCTTCTAGGTCTGTATTTGATCTGGTATACAGGCTTTAGCGCGACTGCCTGGATATTGCTTGGTCTCGGCGCGTTTTTCCTCCTATTCTATACCTGGCCGCTCAAAGGCCTGGCGATGGGTGAGGTCGCCGTGCTGATCGTTTGGGGACCACTGATGATCGGCGGTGGTCATTATGTTCTTACACAAGAATGGAATTGGTTCGTTGTAATCGCCAGCCTGCCTTATGTCTTGGGAGTTACTACCGTAATCTTCGGCAAGCATATTGACAAGCTCGATATTGACAAGGGAAAAGGGATCCACACCCTGCCGGTTGTGATCGGTGAAAAGGCCTCCCGTTACGCAGTGTTGGGAATGATGATCGCTCCATATCTGTTTACCCTGTATTTGATCATTGCAAAGTTCTTTACACCTGTTATGTTGATCGTGTTTCTGGCGCTTCCTACTTTTCTAAAAATCTACCCTGTGTTCTTGAAACCCAAGCCAGAGAGCCGTCCCGAAGGGCAGATTGGCTGGCCGTTGTACTTTGTGGGATATGCGTTCATCAACAATCGTAAATTTGGTTCACTCTTTATGTTCGGTTTGTTGCTCGATGTTGCACTTCGCCTTTTGCCATTGACGCAAAACTTCTGGCGATAAATCCATGGCCCAGGGGTGGAAATTGATACCATCACCGAGAAGAGCAGGAGATTTTCCTGTTCTTTTTGTTTAGGCAAGGAACGAAATCCCTCCAATTGTGTCCGATTTCACAGCTTGGAGTATAATCCCGACCCAGATAGTGGTTTCATTCGGCAGAGATTGCTGACATATTAATCAACTGAGAAGGAGGAAGAAATGCACATCAATTTTGCAATGTGGCGCACAGCCATCTGGCAACTGGTGAAGATGGAGGACAAAAAAGAGTGGGATGCACTCGATGTCGTTTCCAAATGGTTGATTGCCACGCGTTCAGCCGTTACGCTGGTCACGGTGTATTCCTGTGTGATCTCCGGTATCCTTGCCTGGCGGGACGGCTATTTTTCATGGGTTCCGTTCATCATCCTGACGCTGGGATTATTTCTGGCGCATGGCACCAACAACTTGCTCAATGATTACACCGACTACTCGCGCGGCCTGGACCAGGGCAACTACTTCCGCACACAGTACGGAGTCCATCCTTTGGTGCAGGGCTTCTTTTCCAAACCGCAGCAACTCAGGTGGTTCCTGGTCAGCGGCGTGCTTGCAACCTTGGCCGGTGTGTGGGCTTTGATCAATACCGGTTTCAACGCCACCGTGATCGGCCTGTTTGCCTTCGGCGCAATCGTCCTCCTCTTATATACCTATCCGTTCAAATATTGGGGCATCGGTGAACTATCCATCTTCCTGATCTGGGGACCGATCCTGATCGGAGGCGTGTATTTCGTACTCGCCCTGGTCAGCGGAAAGGAAATCGTTATGTCCACCGTTTGGAATGCGGTGCTGGCCGGCGTCCCGTACGGATTGGGCGTGATGAGTATCAACATGGCCAAGCACATCGATAAGCTCGAGGATGATAAAAGTCGTGGTGTTGGCACACTCCCGGTGCGCGTTGGGGAAGCGGTAGCACGCCGTATTGACCAGATTGCAGTCATCATGATCTACGTGGTGATCGCCTATCTGGTGTTTGTGCCGCGCTACTTCACCCCTGTCATGCTGATCGTATTCTTTGCGCTGAAAGATGCGATCAGACTTGTGAAAGTATTGAATAATCCAAAGCCTGAGAAAGCGCCCGAAGGCTGGCCCGCCTGGCCGGTCTGGTTCTCCGGGTTTGCCTTCCAGCACAATCGCCAGTTCGGCAGTTTTATATTGCTCGGCTTGCTTGTGGATGCGTTATTGCACGTCATCCCGTTCATGGCCGATCTCATTGCCCGCTACTGGCCCCCGATGTAACACGGTTGCGAACCCGATTTTGCCTAAAGCCTCGAATACGCTTCGGGGCTTTTTGTTAAGTTTCCAAAAAGTGCAGTTCGGCTTCTACCTTTGCTCCTGCCAGGAATTGATTTCCCCTTTCTGCCTCATCCGCTTCGATTTGCAGGGCAATGCCGCAATCGCTGGAAAGTTCGCGCGGAGTGGGCACCAGCTTGACATCCAACCCGGCCTTCTTGAGTACCTTCTCGGCGCGGATGGCCGAGGTGGTGGTGTGGAACAGGAAGACTGCCCGCTTCATGTGCTTGCTAGCGCCTCCACTGCCCGGATCGTCGCGTCGATCTCTGCCTCGCTTGTGGTCGCGCCGGGGGCCAGTCGCACCGTCC
>CAZLOC010000169.1:0-8327 GCA_964560935.1 uncultured Anaerolineaceae bacterium
TGGTCAATTTGGGTGGTACCGCGGGACGCGTAAGCGCCTCCCGTCCCATTGTGGATGGGAGTTTTTGTTTCTAGATGTCATTGCGAGACCCGAAGGGGCGAAGCAATCCCCGGTTAGCATGAGATTGCTTTGTCACTACGCTCCTCGCAATGACAATGAAAACTGTGGAGGTAGGTATGCTGGATAAATTAGAAGAAATAAAAAAATCAGCTCTGATAAGCTTAGCCAGCGTTCAGAATGAAGCAGATCTCGAAGCCTGGCGTGTAAAACATCTTGGGCGTAACTCACCACTAATGCAAATCTTTAGTGGACTAAGTGCGCTCTCGCTGCAGGAACGCCCAGCGGTTGGTCATAAAGCGAACTTGGTGAAAGTTAATCTTGAGGGCGTATTGAAAGAAAAAAGGGAAGCCATCAAAGTAGCTGTGCTGGCGCATTCACTGGAAGAGGAGCAACTGGACGTCACCCTACCCGGTCGCGGCATCCGTGTGGGACGCCTGCACCCGTCCACCCAGCAATTGCGGCGTGTGATCGACATCTTTGCCGAGATGGGCTTTCAGGTTTACACATCCCGTGAAGTCGAAACGGACGAAGAGAATTTCCAGGCGCTTAACTTCCCGCCGCATCACCCTGCCCGCGAAATGCAAGATACGCTATACATCGACGCTGGTGATCGGGGAGAGAACCCATTGCTACTGCGGACTCACACCTCGCCTGGGCAAATCCATTCGATGCGCGAGGCCAGTTCGAAGAACCCTGAGAATCCGCCGCCCATTCGCATCGTGCTGCCTGGAATGTGCTTCCGCAGCGAACAGATCACAGCCCGCTCAGAAGTGCAATTCAACCAGGTGGAAGGATTGGCCGTCGGTGAAAACATCACCTTCGCCGACCTGAAAGGGACGCTGTCCGATTTCGTTCGCCGTATGTTCGGACAGAATGTGCGCACGCGTTTCCGTGCTTCCTACTTCCCGTTCACGGAGCCCAGCGCCGAGATGGACGCGGAATGCTTTGTGTGTGGCGGGACGGGCTGCCAAGTCTGCAAGCAGTCTGGCTGGCTGGAAATCCTGGGCTGTGGCATGGTGCACCCGGTCGTATTGGAGAATGGTGGCTACGACCCGCGTCGCTACACCGGTTATGCCTTCGGCATGGGCCCCGAGCGCCAATTGATGCTGCGCTACAAGATCGATGACATCCGCTATTTCTGGGGGAATGATGTTAGATTCTTGGAGCAATTCTAATTCTCCCTCACCCCAACCCCTCTCCCTAAGGGAGAGGGGCAAGGGGTGAGGGGAAATGGAGAATTTATGAAACTACCTCTCTCATGGTTACAAGAATTTGTAGATATCGACGGTCTCTCCGTTGAAGAGATCGCCAAAAAACTGACCCTGGCCGGCCTCGAAGTAGAGGAGATCCGCTATGTGGGTTGGCCGATGCCAGATGGCTCAGGTCGTCACGAGTTCAAGACCAGTGGCATCTCATGGGACAAAGAAAAACTGGTTGTAGCGGAAATCCGCGAGGTGATGCCGCATCCCAACGCGGACCGGTTGATATTGTGCGATCTGTACGATGGCAAGGAAGAACACATCGTGCTGACCGGTGCACCGAACCTGTTCGAGTACAGGGGCAAAGGGAAATTGCCCAGGCCCATCAAAGTTGCTTACGCCAAGGAAGGCGCTACGCTGTACGACGGTCATGCCGAAGGACAGGCGCTAATGACCCTCAAACGTGCAAAGATCCGCGGCGTTGAGTCCTACTCGATGGCCTGCTCGGAGAAGGAACTCGGTATCTCCGATGCGCACGAGGGCGTTATCATGCTCGACGAGGATGCCCCGGTTGGCATGTCGCTTGCGGATTACATGGGCGACGCTGTGCTCGACATAGATATTCTGCCGAACATGGCGCGCAATGCCAATGTTTTAGGCGTCGCGCGGGAATTGGCGGCGCTCACGGACAGACCGCTGAAAAAGCCTGAGATACGGTACCAGACCGAAGGAAGTCCGATCGAAGGGCTGGTCAGCATCGAGATCAGCAACCCGGAGTTGAATCCGCGCTTCGTGCTCGGTCTGATCCGTGACATCCAGATCAAGCCCAGTCCCTATTGGGTACAGCGACGGCTGCGGCTGGCCGGGATGCGTCCCATCGATTGCATCGTGGACGCGACCAATTACGCCATGCTCGAGCTCGGCGAGCCCTTGCACGCCTTTGACTATGACGTGCTGGTCAAGCGCGCCAAAGGGAAACCGGTGGTCATTTCCACGCGCGCGGCTCGAGACGGTGAGAAACTGACCACGCTCGATGATGTAGACCGCACGCTCAATCCGCTCAACGTGCTGGTTTGTGATGAAGCCGGATCGCTCTCGATTGCAGGCGTGATGGGTGGCCTCGAGTCCGAAGTGACCTCAGAGACCCGTAACGTATTGCTCGAAGGCGCGGCCTGGAACTTCATCAACATCCGGCGTACGGCCTTCGGTCACAATCTGCATTCGGAAGCTTCCTTCCGCTTCTCGCGCGGTGTGCATCCGGCAGTGGCGGAACCCGGCGTACAACGTGGACTGCAATACATGGCTGCCTGGTCTGGCGGGATGGTCGCTCCCGGGCTTGTCGATGAATATCCGCTGCCGCCTGAAGACCCTGTGGTGGAAGTCGTGCCACATGATGTGAAGCGCCTGCTGGGTATCGAACTCAGCGCGCAAGAAATCGCCAACCTGCTGAGTCGTATCGAATTCGAGTGCAAGGTCGTGGGTGAGAAGGTCATCGCCCAGATTCCACCCATCCGTATGGACATTGGCGAGGGTGTGGTTGGCCTGGCCGACGTGCTCGAGGAAGTGGCCCGCCTTTATGGCTATGACAATATTCCAGAAACGCGCATGGCCGACGAACTCCCGCCGCAGGTTGGCAACCCGATCAACGAGTGGGAGGAAAGCCTGCGCGACCAACTGGTCAACCTGGGACTGCAGGAAGTGGTCAGCTATCGCATGACCTATCCTGAACGCGAAGCCCGGCTGGGTGTCGGCGGTGAATATGTTCGCGTTGCCAACCCCATCGCGCCCGAAAAGAGCGTCCTGCGCCGCAGCCTGCTTTCGTCGGTGCTAGATGCGCTTGAGCGCAATGCCCGCCTGCGCGAGGGGCTGGAGTTGTTCGAAATCGGTTCTATCTTCGAGCCAAACAGAGTTGAACTGCCCATTGAGACCACTAAATTGGCAATTGCAATGACCGGTCAACGGGATGAAACCGCCTGGGATGTGAAGACCAGTCCTGTCATGGATTTCTATGACATCAAAGGCCGCATCGAACGCCTTCTGGCTGGCTTCCGTTTAACGGACGTATCCTATGCCCCAACTGATGCCGTCTCCTACTTGCATCCAGGCAAATCTGCCGAAGTGCAAGTAAACGGTAAAACCATCGGTGCCTTCGGTGAGCTGCATCCGCTGGTCAAGGGCAAATACGAATTCGAAGAGGCTCCCATCCTGGTAGCCGAATTCGACCTGGCGGCCATGCGCGCTGCGGAATCTGAATACGAGTTGCAGCCCGTGCCCGAAGTCCCGCCCGTGCTGGAAGACATCGCCCTGATCCTGGATGAATCCATCCCGGCGGCGCAGGTCGAGGCGCTCATCCGCCAGACCGGCGGCAAAGTGTTGACCGAGGTCAAGCTGTTCGATGTCTATCGCGGCGAGCAGATCGGCGCAGGCAAGAAGTCCCTGGCCTACAGCCTGACCTACCAGGCCGAAAAGACCCTGACCGATAAGGAAGCCGCAGCGATACGCAATAAAATTGTCCGCAGGCTGGAAAATGAGCTGGGCGCAAAACTGCGCAGCTAGACATACGGGGTGCAAAATGGTACTTGCACTCCGTATTCTTCACCTTTATACTGAGAGATAGATCGTAAATTTTATTATTCAAAGGAGAACTTGAGATGGATAAAAGAACTACTGGCATTATCGCCACCGTCGCCACCGCACTTATATGCGGATGTTGCAGTTTGTTTGGCTGTATCATGGGAGTTGGCACAATCACAGGCAATGGCACTTTTGAACTGGGAGGAGTTTCTCAACCGATGCCACCATCCTATGGCTATGTCTTTTTGTGTTTGTCTGTGCTTTTCATCGCCGTCCCGATTGTCGTTGGATTTGTGACCTTGCGCAAGAAACCAGCGCTAGAGACCAGAGTTGAAGTTGCTCCCGGCAGTGACGAGCCAATTCCGCCTGCCTCGTAAGCGCAACAAAAATTCCTCCGAGATTTTCGTATCGGAGGAATTTTTATTTATCTTTATCGTATCGTTTCAATGGATTAGGGTGTGGGAAAATACTTCCGTGCCCCCCTTCTTTTTGGGAAGATACTCTTTATCAATATCCTTATTCAGTAGATCACGAAATGGTTGGTAGAAACCCGAATTTAGGGGTGCGAGCGGGCATACGCCCGCTCGCACCCCTAAATTCGGGTATTCTTTCAATTTTCGTGAGGTACTGTTATTACTTTACAACAATTGAGATGCTCAACCTGCAGAACTGCGTCCCGCCGGATCTTAATGTCCAGGTTGCTGAATAATTCCCCTTGTTTTTGGGCGCTATCATATCAACGATGATGGTCACTGATTCACCCGGGTCGATATTTTGCGACAAATCATATGCCGGTTTTTTGTGCATCTTTGTCCCGCTGGAGTAAATATAATCAACATCATTGTTGCTCCAGGTTTTTCCACCTGTATTTTCAATAACCCAACGGGCGTCAAAATCCGTTTTCGGATCAAATGCCTGATTGTTTGCAGTATTTCTCGAGATCAACCTGCAAGCCCAATCTTCATCCGAGAACCCGTCTTCAGTAGGTGTAGCTGTTCGGGTCCGAGTTAAGGTAGGGAAAATGAAAATAATTGTAGCAGTGGGGGATGGCGTTTCTGTAAATGTGCTAGTTGGTAAGGGAGACTCGGTCGGGGTATGGGTATGGGTTGGTGAAAACAAGAATTGCGCTGTTTGTGTTTGCGCTACAGCGACAGTCTGAACGATGCTTGTTTCAATAGACCCGGGTAATGGGGTCGCAGCAGATGAGATAGAAAAAGATGGCAGCTCACAGGCGCCCAGAACCAAAATAATGCTTAGAAAAGGAATGAGTCTGTATTTCACATTCATTTTCATTGAAACTTGCATGAGGTATTACTTGACAGTAATCGAGACAGAAACTTTACACAAAGTCTTCTTATTGGTTGCCAACACCCATGTCGATGTGTAATTTCCAGGGTTGCTGGGCGCGATCATAGGAACAGTGATAATGACCTGCCCACCTGCGGGAACGCTACTGGGAAGGTCATAAACGTCCTTCCTGTGCATATCTGTACCATCTGAGTATCTGAAATCGACGTTACTATCCAACCAAAGTTCATTGCCTGTATTTTTAAGCGTCCATTCTGTTTCAAAATTCTCACGCGGGGCCAATACAGGATTGTGAGGTTTAAGAGCGATCAATTGACACTGGGAGCCGGCGCTATAAGTTTCGAAAGGTTTGACGGAAGTTGGAGGTATAAAGATAATTGTCGCTGTGGAGGTTGGGGTTTCTGTGAATGTTCCCGTCGGAAGCGGCGTCGGGGTTGGCGTCTTGGTGGGGGGTGGTAGCAAGATGGCAGTCTGTGTTTGCGCAGCGGCAGATGTTCCAGCAACGATGGTCTCAATAGAAAGGGGTTCCGTGTCCGATGATGTAGGCGCTGATAGGACTGGTAGTTCGCAAGCAAGTAAAAAAAGCAATGCCGCAAACAAGAGAATCGGTTTTCTTACTCTATGTTTATCCATGGTTATCAATCAAAGATCCTATTTGACCTCGATGATGAATCTTACGGCACAAAAGTCTCTTTTACCAACCCTGAGTGACCACCTGGTTGAGTAAACTTCTGGGCGTTTTGGGGCAGTCATAGAAATGCTGATTGTGACTTTGCCTCCCGGACCGACCGTTGCAGGTATATCGTAATAAGCTCCTCTTTCCTGGAGGTGTGCACCGGAATGATATACGATATCCACTCCTTTTTTAGGCCATGTCTTCGTACCTGTGTTTTCTACTGTCCACACTGCTCTAAAGGTAGAGCCTCCAGGCATGACAGTAAACTTTGCAGGGCTTAGAGAAAGCACACGGCAATCCCATTCCTTCACGACCACGGGCTTTTCGTAACCATCGTCTCCCTCTTCATCGTCAGCTTCAAATAAATCCGGCAGGCTGGTTTCTGTCAGAAACAGGAAAACGACCGTAGAGGTTGGCGTAGGGGTGATTGTAGCAGTCTTGGTGGGTAGAGGTGTAATTGTCGCTGTTGCCGTCGGAGGCAGGACAGTCGCCGTTTGCGTTTGTGCAACAGCGGCAGTTTGCACAATGATCGTCTCAATGGGTTCAGATGCAGGCGTAGAAGGAAGAGGTGTGACGAACACTGGCGAAGCACACCCCAAGATGACCAGCCCTACGACCAGACACAGGGATATGCGGCGAACGTTTCGCCTGTTCATCACACTTCCTCTCTAGACCTTGATCCATCTATAGCATTGAACGCTTATCGAACTACATTAAAGGCTACGTAAGGATAGCAGAGGCCTCCCTCGACTTTAAAATCGATCACGTAGTGCCCCGGTTCATCTGGAGCTACTGCATCAAACGGGCCGACCGTAAATACATCCCCGGGTTTCATTTCCGGGAGTTGTACTACAAAGCCGGTGGGAATGGAAAGTGTCGGGCCAGGATTACCTAACAAGGTAACATCTTTCCCGGCTGGCCAGGTCGCCGTGCCATTATTGAGGATCGCGAAGCTGACATCAAAGGTATGCGTGCGTACGAATTCTGTGTTGTCACGAGGCCTTTGGCGGATGGTGTCACATGAAAGTTCTGGGGTTGAGCTACCACCTCCTCCGCCTCCACCACCCCCGCCTGATGAGGTAGCAACGGCAAACGGGGTTGCGGTTGGCAGGATGGGGGTTATGGTAGGAAGCGGCTCCGAGGGAACCGGCGTATCGGTGGGCCGTGCAGCAGTGGTTGCGGTTTCCTGCGCTGCAACGGTCATCGCTACGAATGTGGCAATTTGCCCTTGCGCTTCCATTGTCTGGGCAACAGCGGCATTAACGGTCGCCTCAACATCTACCGGGCTGGGTGGCTCTTCACCAGGTGCACAGGCCACCAGCGAGGCGACGACCAGCAAAACCAGTGTAAGTCGAAGCGGATTGGACGTTCGTATCATTCGTGTCTCCTTTTGGTCGGAATAGATCATTGTTCCGTGTTTTCTTTGCTCCCTGTCCCGATCCCTAAAGGCTTCCATTTTTTCTCGTCTTTCAGGCGATGTTGGATGCCATGACGGTCGTGGATCAGGTCGAAGCCTTCGGGTTTGATGAACATATCTTCACCGTCGAGCAGGCCCGTGATGCCGGTCTGACCCGGTTCGGGGCGCTTGTTCTGACAGTAGGAACAGGTAGCGGGATCATGCGCCGTATAAACGGTCGGCTCTTCATACGTTGTGACATAGCCTTCGTAGTTGCGCAGGATGATCTTGTGATCGGAAGCGCTGATCTGGTAATTGGGCATGACCGGAATCTTTCCGCCCCCGCCGGGTGCATCCACGATAAATTGCGGGACAGCATACCCGGACGTGTGCCCGCGCAGGCCTTCGATGATCTCGATGCCCTTGGCCACCGGCGTGCGGAAATGTCCGGCGCCTTCCACCAGGTCGCACTGATAAAGATAGTACGGGCGCACGCGAATGCGCGTCATCTTCTGCACCATTTCACGCTGGATGTGGACGCAGTCGTTCACACCTGCCAACAGAACAGACTGGTTGCCCAGCGGGATGCCGACGCGGGTCATACGGTCGCAGGCCTCGGCCAGTTCCTGGCTGATCTCGTTGGGATGGTTGATGTGGATGTTGATCCACAGCGGGTGGAATTCTTGCAGCATGTCGCACAGTTCCTGTGTAACGCGCATGGGCAGGAAGACCGGCACACGCGAACCGATACGAACAATTTCAATATGCGGAATCTCTCGCAAGCGGGTCAGGATTTCTTTGAGGATTTTCGGCGCCAGTACCAGTGGGTCGCCGCCGGAAAGCAGCACATCACGGACCTGTGGTGTGCGCTTGAGATACTCGATCTGCGCTTCGAATTCCTGGCGCGAGAAAGTCTGGCCGGGATCACCCACGATGCGGGAACGAGTGCAGTAACGACAGTAGGATGCACACTGGGTCGTTACCAGCATAAGCACCCTGTCCGGGTAACGATGCACCAGGCCCGGGACAGGAGAGTGGCGGTCTTCCGCCAACGAGTCTTCCATCATGGCGGTGAAGGCCTGCATCTCGTCCGCGAGGGGGATGATCTGCTTGC
>CAZLOC010000170.1:0-8319 GCA_964560935.1 uncultured Anaerolineaceae bacterium
CGCGAGGCGATTGGGTTGCCGGAGTAAATAAACCACGAAGGCACGAGGTCACGGAGACACAAAAGGAAAATAATACTTTGTGTCTTGGCGTCTTTGTGACTTCGTGGTCAGAAATCCATGAGAGCATTAATCCAACGAGTCAGCTCAGGCAAAGTCATTGTCGATGACGGGGCCATCGCCCAAATCGGGGGTGGACTGGTCATCCTGCTGGGTATCGGTCACGGCGATGGGGAAGAACAGGCCGTCTACCTGGCCGAAAAGATCGCCAACCTGCGCATCTTCGAGGATGAACAGGGGAAGACCAACCTGTCCGTTTTGGATGTTGGGGGAGAAGCCATCGTGGTCTCGCAGTTCACGCTCTACGCCGACACCCGTAAGGGAAGGCGGCCTTCGTTCATCTATGCGGCCGACCCCGACCTGGCTGCACCGCTGGTGGAGCGTTTTGCCGAATTATTGCGCGGGCACGGCGTTCCCACGCAGACCGGTCAGTTTGGCGCGCACATGCTGGTCGAAATCCACAACGATGGGCCGGTCACGATCTGGTTGGAGAAATAAATCGGATGAATTGCATGTCATTCTGAGCGACCGTAGGCCGTCCGCCCCGCGAGGGCGTCGGCCCGAGACGGGGGAGCGAAGAATCCCCGCGCGGAGCGCGGGAGACCCTTCACTACGTTCAGGGTGACATTAGTAGGCAGAAAACCTGTAATCTATCCAAAATGCACCGCAAACCCAACGCCTTCCAACGCTTCATCCATCGTTTTCTAATGCTGCGGCCTGTGTCCGCATTTCTGGCGCGCTACCTGCACCGCGTGGACGAAATCGCCCTGCGCCTGAGCCGCGGCCGCTGGACGGTCACCAGCTTGGTTGGCCTGCCCATCATCCAGCTCACCACCACCGGCGCCAAAAGCGGGAAACAACGTACCCTACCGCTTGCCGGCTATCCTGACGGTGACAAATTCGTTTTGATCGCTTCGAACTTTGGGCGTGCGCATCTCCCGGCCTGGTATCATAATCTCAAAGCCAACCCGGAGTGCACGGTCAAAAAAGACGGGCATACTGGGGTATATATTGCCTGCGAAGCCAACGAGCAGGAAAATGAGTATTACTACGCTATGGCAGTCTCGTATTACATTGGTTATGCGGCTTACAAACAGCGGGCAGCGAATCGTAAAATCCCCGTGATGGTGCTTGAGCCCAAAGAATCATCCGCTAATCCACGCTAATCTGCGTTAAATTCAGTAAATCACAGGTTTGTCATTCTGCCTGCACCGTGCGCAGGCACGCGTGAGGAGCCAGCGTTCTTCTGGCGACGAAGAATCTCCCATATTTTGCGCCTAGACTCTTCGCTCGCAACGAACGCTCGCTCACATCGTCCCGATGTCCTTCGGGAGAGTGACATGAGAATCGTGATTTACTGAAATTAATAAATTCGCGAGGAGTAGCGTAGATTAGTGGATCAAAACACAGAGCCATTCTTCCACAAACTGGCATCCACCTGCACCGCCAGCGCGCCGACCGAGAGCATCGCGTCGGCGTTTTCTTTGGAGCCCACGCCCCCCGCGCCGATGACCGGCAAATTCGACTGCACCGCATCCCGCACGGTCAGCAAAGCCTGTGGGAACAACGCTGGGCCGCTCAAGCGACCAGTTACCCACTCTTCCACCACAGACTCCCCTCTCCCAAAGGGAGAGGGGGCAGGGGCGAGGGCTCCCCTCGGCACTGCCAGACTGATTGCCGCAGCCCCTTCCTGAATGACGCGCGGACCCAGCGAAAGCACCTGCTCGACGGGCAGGCTGACGATCAACGGCAGTTCGCCCAGGCACATTTCGATCGTCATCAGGAGAATATCATCGGCCAGCAGCGGCGCAAAGCCCAGTTCCACAGCGGCGATGTTCTCGCGTCCCTCCAGCGACTGGACCATGCGCATGCTCTCTTCTGGTCGGTCGGCCATCAGGTTCACGATGACTGGCAGGCGCGAGTCCGCCCAACGGCGGGCGTACTTTTTGATCGCCGCAGACAGGCCGGGATTGGGCAATCCGGTATGCAGCAGGAACCCGCCGAGGTATTCGATCACGGTTGGCTTCACTGTCGGCTTTCGTGCCCGCAACGAGAGCGGGTTGGTCACGAACGCGCCGAAGGACTCCCAGGGGGCAGGCGCGCGGTAGTCCGGCGCGAATCCCATAGTTCCGGCGGCGTTCATGTAAGGGGTTGAAAAGGTCAGGTCTTGTTTGAACATCGGATAGAATCAGTCCATGAAAAATCAAGCCTTGTATGGCGTGCGCGTGCTCGATCTGAGCCGCGTGCTGGCCGGTCCTTATTGTACGATGGTTCTGGGCGACCTGGGGACGGATGTGATCAAAGTCGAGCCGCCCAGATCGAGGAGCATACCGAAAAAGCGCAGGTGCGTGTATGCTATGAAGTCATATATTATCCGGCTAAAAGCCTGCTGGGTGAATCTTCCTGCGCCGACTCGTATGAAGCGATTGCAGCTATCACACGTATTGCCGTTGCGGATGCAGAGGCCTGCCTGGAATAGAAGTACATAGAAAAAAAATAGCCACGGACTCGCCGGATTTGCACAAAAATACCTGTGCAGACCAGCGCATCCGCGGCGAAAATGAGCGGGGAATTCTTATGCCGCGATGAACAACCCCATTGCACGCAGCATGTCTTCGTTGCTGGAGAACTTGAATTCCTCCAGTCCGCGCTTTTGGGCTTCTTCAGCCTCGACCGCTTCAAGTTTTTTGATGTCATCTTTGGTGACAACAGGCTTTGGTAATTCCTTCACTCTCGCGAGGATCGTTCCAAGCGTTGAATCATCCGGCCCTTTGGTCTGCAGGTATTCCCAAACCGCCCTGGCAGCATTGATGCCATCCTTGCGAGCGTAGCCCACCAGACCATCGCTGGCCTTGCGCGACCAGCCGCCGACGAAAACGCCCTCGATGGGTTTACCCGCTTGCGGGTCAAAGGCTTCATAGGAAAGACCATCAACTGGATATTTTGGTGCCGGGCTCTTGACAAACTCGTTCCACTCAATGGGCAGGCCGAAGGTTTCATCCACTTTGTCGCCGATGGCGAAGATGACAGTTTCCACATCCAGGAGCCGTTTGACCCCCGTGCCGCGTGCCTTGGTGTCGCCATCCTTCAAAATAAGGGTGGTGTCTTCGACTTCGAGTTGGGTCAGCAGGCCGTTCTCTCCCAACATCTGCACAGGTGAACTCAAAAACTCGAAACGGAAGCGCGTATCGGAGACCTTTTCGTAGGCTTTCGGCAGGGCTTCCAACATCGCAGCGCGAGCAGCACCCGGGTCCTGATTGACCGCTTCCATGATCGGCCGGACGCGTGCAATTTCCCTGTCCAGGGCGTCCTGGTCCAGGTTGGCGATCACGTATTCCATTTCCTTCTTGTCGAATTTGACCTCGGCCGGCCCACGTCGCACCACGGCGATGACCTCGTCCACTCGTTCCTGGCGGATCAGGTAGCGGGCGATGTCTACCATCACATTGCCTGCACCGACGATCGCACAGCGTGCCCCGAAGCGGTAGTGCTGCTGACTGTTTGGGGGCAGCTTGTTGTAGAAGTAGACCACGTCCTTGGCCTGGTAAACGCCCTCGAGATCCTCTCCCGGTAAGCCGAGCCATTTGGCACCCTGCGCCCCGGCGGTGACCAGAATGGCCTGAAAGCCGAGTGCCCGCAGGTCATCGAGACTCAAGTCGCCCTGCGCGCCGATGCTGATGTTGCCGTAATAGTCGATGTTGGGGCTTTCGAGAATCTGGCGAAATTGCTTACGCAGGCCCGCTTTCATCATGTATTTGGTTGGGTAAATGCCGTATTCAGCCAGGCCGCCCGGCTTGATGTCTCGGTTGAAGAGCATCACGTGAGCGCCCTGGTTGGCGAGTTCGCGTGCCCCGAACAGACCAGCCGGGCCGGCGCCGACGACAGCTACGAGGTATTCATTGGTCACACTTGTCCTCCTTCAGGTCCGCGTGCGATAATAAATCAGACCAAACCTGCCGAATTATATGTAGAAAATGAGCGGCATGCAAGTAACAGATTGTCCTTTTCGAGTCCGGGCGTTCTGTATCTTGACTATATATCATGCTGCTAATCTTACGACAAAGTAATTGCAAAACACTTAGAGGTTCCTTAAGAAATTGTAGTGCTACAATAATGATTATATAATTTTTCACAAAAACCAGGCATATTTTCTCATAGACTTGGAAAATGGTTCGGGTTATTCATATCTATGCTAAGATTAAGCATTGTCTATCTTTTGGAGGACCTATGGACGAAGACAGGAATCAAGAACCTCGCGAGCGGTTGCGCAATATTCTTTCGAGCAATGACGAAGAAACGAACGCGCAGCCCCAGCCTAAGTCACAACCTCAATCACCACTGGCGCAACTTCCGCACCTAGAAAGGCCTGTGGAAGTCTCTCCGCCGGCTGGTACGAAAACGGTCTCGAAGCCAAAAGCGACGGTCTCGCCAGTGGTTAAGAGTAAGTTGCCACAGAGTAAACAACCAGCGCAACAGACGGCTACGCAGGTGGCCGCCTCAAAATCGAAACAAGATATGCCGCGCCTGGAAAAATTCCTGCGTGCACTTTGGACATTGGCCAGCCTGATTTCGATGATTGTTAACATTGTGGTCATCATTGTCATTATTGTGGCCTTCTGGGCGTATCGCGATATCAAGTTGCCAGAAGGCGTTGATGTCACAATGCTCAACAAGTTGTTGGGCGGCTTGTATTCCAACTTCGAGAAGCTGGATCGGGCTACCATTCGAACCACCATCCCGGTTGATGCACAAATTCCTCTGGATATTTCCGTACCTGTCCAAACAACCACCCAGATCACACTGGCAGATTCAGTCGTAATCCCAAACGCCCAGGTGGTGATCAACACTGGCGGCCTCAATATCAATTCGAACGCCCGCGTGACTTTACCCGCTGGCACTCCGCTCAACGTCAACCTGAACTTTGATCTGCCAGTGCAAACTTCCATCCCGATCCACCTGGACGTGCCGGTGAACATTCCCATGGCTGAGACTGAATTGCACGAACCCTTCGTTGGTTTGCAGGATGTCGTCCAGCCTGTGTATTGTCTCGTAGACCCTAACGCCACCAGCCTAGACGCAAAACTGATTTGCCGGTAAGGTTGGCCCCCCTTGAAACATCAGGGATTTCATGACAGAAACAATCACTCAAACTACGCTTTCCAACGGCATGAAAGTTTTGCTCAAGGAAATCCATACTGCTCCGCTGGTCTCCTCTTGGGTGTGGTACCGGGTCGGCTCGCGCGATGAAGTCAACGGCCGTACTGGTATCTCACACTGGGTGGAACATATGCAGTTCAAAGGCACGCCTCAGTTCCCGGCCAGTGTGCTCGACAAAGCCATCTCACGCGAAGGCGGTATGTGGAACGCCTTCACCTATCTCGACTGGACGACCTATTTCGAAACCATGCCTGCCGATAAGATCGATATGGGTCTGCGCCTGGAAGCCGACCGTATGGTCAATAGTCTATTCGATGAGGATGAAGTCGCTTCGGAGCGCACGGTCATTATCTCTGAGCGCGAGGGCAACGAAAACGAGCCGCACTTTCTGCTTGGCGAGGCCGTGCAGGGTGCAGCTTTCCGCGTGCATGCTTACCATCATGAAGTCATCGGCGATATGGCCGACCTGCATTCCATGACGCGCGACGACCTCTACACTCATTACAAAACGTTTTACACCCCGAATAATGCTGTTATGGCTGTGGCCGGTGATTTCGAAACAAAGGAAATGCTGGCGCGCATCAAAGAGTTGTACGAGCCGATCTCGGTGGGAGGGGAACCAGCACGCTTGGCGCGCCAGGAGCCTGAGCAGAAGGGAGAAATTCGCCTTTCAGTAGAAGGCCCCGGCGAAACGACCTATGTCCAGGTTTGCTACCGTTTCCCGAACGCTTCTGATCCTGATTTCTTCCCGTTGGCCGTGCTCGACAGTCTGCTGGCCGGCCCGAGCAATCTCAATTTCTTTGGCGGTGGCATCTCGAACAAGACTTCTCGCCTGTACCGCGCCCTGGTCGATAAAGAACTGGCTGTCAGTGTGTATGGCGGTGCCCAGGCTACAGTTGATCCATTCATGTACAACATCTCAATGACGATTCATCCCCAGCGTAAGCCGGATGAAGCCTTGTCTGCTTTAGATGATCAGATCAAGCGCATCCAGGATGAAATTGTCAGCGAAGATGAGATCACTCGCGCCATGAAGCAGGCGCGTGCTATTTTTGCGTATGGCAGTGAAAATATTACCAACCAGGGCTTTTGGATGGGCTATGCTGAGATGTTTGCAGATTACAACTGGTTCCTGACCTATCTGGACAAGCTGTCGGCTGTTACGCCCGCAGAGGTACAGCGTGTGGCGCAGCAGTATTTGGGGGCGAGATCGCGCGTGGTCGGTACTTATATTCCCACCGGTGGGGAGGCTTAAGATGACATCTAGCATTCACTCCCTACCCGGTGCGGATGACATCCATCGCGTGGAATTGCCAAACGGCATTGTCGTACTCGCACGTGCAAATTTCAACAGTCCTTCCGTTGTGATCAGCGGGTATCTGCCTGCTGGCGGCTTGCTTGATCCCGATGAAAAACTTGGTCTGGCTGATTTTGTCTCCTCGGCATTAATGCGCGGCACACACCAACGTGAGTTTCAGAAGATCTATGATGAACTTGAATCGGTTGGAGCCAGTTTTGGCTACAACTCCGGTACACACTACGCTGGTTTTGGTGGGCGTTCGCTGGTGGAAGATTTGCCGCTTTTACTGGATGTGATGGCCGATACGCTACAGAAACCTGCTTTCCCTGCAGATCAGGTCGAAAAACTGCGCGCACAAATGTTGACCGGTTTGGCAATTCGTGCGCAGGACACATCTGATATGGCCTCCCTTATATTTGACCAGCTTCTTTATGATGGGCATCCCTATAGCCGACCGGATGAAGGCTGGCCGGAAACTGTGCAAGCAATAACGCTTGACGACCTGACCGAGTTCCATCGCAAGTATTACGGTCCGCGCGGGATGGTCATCGCCGTTGTCGGCGCAGTGCAGCCGGAGAAAGCTGCGGAGGAAGTGGAGCGCATGTTGGGCAGCTGGCAGAATGAAGCCCAGGAAGATGCGCCGGAATTGCCCGCCTTCAAGCCGCCGACGAAGACCGTCCAGCGCCATCATGCTATCCCGGGCAAGTCACAGTCCGATATTGTCATGGGCACGCATGGGCCGAAACGTAGCGACCCAGAGTATATGTCTGTCTCGCTGGGTAACAATATCCTGGGACAGTTCGGCTTGATGGGGCGTATCGGCGATGTGGTGCGCGAGCAGTCAGGGCTGGCGTATTATGCCCATTCGAATTTGAGTACCGGGGTCGGGCCGGGCGCGTGGTATGTGAGCGCCGGGGTCAACTCGTCGAATATCGATAAGGCGATTGCCTTGATCACGCAGGAATTGAAGCGCTATGCGGATGAGGGTGTCACAGCCGAAGAGTTATCTGACAGCCAGGCCAATTTTGTCGGACGGCTGCCGCTTTCGTTGGAATCGAATGGAGGGGTGGCCGGTTCACTGATCAACATTGAACGCTATGCCCTGGGACTGGATTACTACCGCCAGTATCCTGACCTGGTACGGGCTGTCACAGTGGAGGATGTGCGCGAGTCTGCACGAAAGTATATCGATCCTGACCGGCTGGTGATTGCCACGGCGGGGCCGTAAAATTATCTTGTTGAGCGGAGGCCGAGTAAAGCGAGGTCGTAGCCGAAGCGCCTTATGAGAGACGGCGGCCTGGGCAAAGATATGAATTTACGAACCGGCGTTGACCTGATCGAAATCTCCCGCATCAAAGAAGCGGTGTCCCGGCATGGGAAACACTACCTCGAGCGGGTTTACACGCCTGCCGAGCTTAAATTATGTGGCAAGCGGGTTGAGTCGCTAGCGGGACGCTTCGCTGCCAAGGAGGCAGTTGCCAAGGCGCTGGGTTGTGGGATCGGGGAAGTTGAGTGGAAAGAAATCGAGATTTTAGGGGATGAACAGCATGCGCCGGTATTACGTTTATATGGTAATGCGGCGCAAAAGGCGGACGAATTGGGATTGACGAGCTGGTCAGTCAGCATTAGCCACAACCAGAGTCAAGCAGTTGCGTTTGTCGTAGCAATTGGTTAATTCCAAACCCCGCGCGAGCCAGTTCCCTTCGATGAACTCAGGGCGGGCCGCGAGGGGTTTGAGCAGGGAGGAGAGTGGATGCGACCGATTAATGCTTATCTTCGATGCCGATCCACAGGTGACCCGGTAG
>CAZLOC010000171.1:0-8271 GCA_964560935.1 uncultured Anaerolineaceae bacterium
ACATCTTGGACGAAATACCATCGGTGCAGTCCAAACTGGGTGCGCAGGACATGCCTGAGATCGTCGGCAAGGTGGAGTTCGACCACGTCTCCTCAGCGTACAAGGAAGACGAGCCAGTCTTGCAAGATGTCAACTTTACTGCTGAACCCGGTCAGACCATCGCCATCGTTGGCCCGACCGGCGCGGGCAAGACCACCATCATCAACCTGATCCCGCGCTTCTGGGACCCGACCGAGGGCGAAGTGTGCATCGACGGCATCAACGTCCACGATGTGACCGCTGAGTCTTTGCGGGCGCAGATCGGTATCGTGCTGCAGGATACCTTCTTGTTCAGCGCCAGTGTGATGGACAATATCCGCTTCGGGCGGCTGGATGCCAGCGACGAGGAAGTGAAGGCGGCAGCTAAACTGGCCTATGCCGATACCTTCATCGAGCGCCTGCCCGAAAAGTACGATACGGTGCTGGGCGAACGCGGCTCCGGCCTCAGCCAGGGACAGCGCCAGTTGCTGTCGATTGCGCGGGCAGCGCTGTCAGACCCGAAAATACTCATTTTGGACGAAGCAACTTCCTCGGTCGATACCCGCACCGAGCGGCTGATCCAAAAAGCGTTTGATGAGCTGCTTAAAGGGCGCACGGCCTTCGTCATCGCCCATCGTCTGTCCACCATCGTCAACGCGAATGTCATCCTGGTATTGGACAAAGGCCAGATCGTCGAGCGAGGAAAACACAACGAACTGCTGGCGAAGAAAGGTTTTTATTACGACCTGTATATGAGCCAGTTCAAGAAACAGGAAGAAGGGGAAGCGGTCGCTTGACCCTCACATACGAAGGGGCAGGGTAAGGGCAGGTCTTCGCGTAGCATCCCCGAAAGGGGAAGACCTGCCCTTACTACGTTTTGCTGTTAAAATAAGAGCAGGAGGCAGTATGTCCAATACCCAACCTGAACTCATCCGGTTTCTGAGAGCTTATCCCAGCTATCCAACTACTGAAGCCATTGACCAACTGCGTGCCACAGACTATGCCCGGCTCGACCTGGCCGAGCACGTCTACCTCGATTACACCGGCGGCGGTCTCTACGCCGATTCGCAAATCCGCAAACACCAGAGGCTGCTTAGCGAGAACATCTTTGGCAACCCGCACTCGACCAACCCCACCTCCCTGGCCGCCACCGAATTGGTGGAGCACGCGCGCGAGTACGTGCTCAAGTTCTTCAACGCTGACCCTGAGGAATACCTGTGCATCTTCACGCCCAACGCCAGCGGCGCACTCAAGCTGGTGGGCGAATCATATCCCTTCCCCGGCGGGCACTACCTTTTGACGTTTGACAATCATAACTCCGTGAATGGGATTCGGGAATTTGCCAGCGTGCGAGGCGCCGAGGTGACCTATATCCCGGTCGCGCTCCCGGACATGCGCGTGGACGAATCACAACTGGACGAGTACCTGTCTCAGGCCAAACCGGGGAATCGCAACCTGTTCGCTTATCCCGCTCAATCCAATTTCTCGGGCGTGCGGCACCCGTTGGAGTGGGTCGAGCGGGCGCATAATGCGGGCTGGGACGTGATACTGGACGCGGCTGCCTTCGTCCCCACCAACCGGCTCGACCTGTCTGCCGTCAGACCCGATTTCGTCCCCATCTCGTTCTACAAGATGTTCGGTTACCCCACCGGCCTGGGCGCGTTGGTCGCCCGTAAGGGTGCGCTGGCGAAATTGCACCGTCCCTGGTTTGCGGGCGGGACCATCACGGTCGCGTCCGTGCAGGGGCACAAGTATTACATGGCCGACGGCGCGGCTGCCTTCGAAGACGGCACAGTGGACTATCTCAATATACCCGCCATCGAGATCGGGCTCAAGCACATCGAATCGATTGGCTACGACGTGATCCACGAACGCGTGCGCTGCCTGACTGGCTGGCTGCTCGATCACCTGACCCTGATGAAGCACACCACCGGCGAGCCGCTGGCTCGCGTCTACGGGCCGACCAGTACCAAGGGGCGCGGCGGCGCGGTGACGGTCAACTTCTATAGCAAAGACGGCCAGATCATCGACCACCGTGACATCGAGGCCGCCGCTAACCAGGCCAACATCTCGCTGCGCACGGGCTGCTTCTGCAACCCTGGCGCGGGTGAGATCGCGCTGGGCATCTCGCGCGTGGAATTGGACGTGTGCTTTACACAACCGGACCATGAAGAACGCCTGTCCATTGACGACTTCCGCTTGTGCATCGACGGCAAGGCTTCTGGCGCCGTGCGCATTTCGGTAGGCCTGGTCACCAATTTCAACGATGTGCAGGCGCTTTTGCGGTTTGCGAGAGGGTTGTTGCAGTAATGGCATACTGAGGAGCCGCACTTCGACAGGCTCAGTGCGAACTCCACGGCGACGAAACATCTCCGATTACAGAGCAATTCTCAGCAATCTGAGATTCTTCGCTCCCTACGGTTGCTCAGAATGACACCCCAAGACAGGAAACCGTCATGAAAACCTACTATGTTTACATCATGACGAATCATTCTGGAACACTTTATACAGGCGTAATCAACAACTTATGGACAAATTATTCAAACTTCGTACAACGGGATGTCATTGCGAGACGGTTTCACCGCCGAAGCAATCCCATTACGGTGGTGGGGACTGCCACGTCAGGCTACGCCTGCCTTGCAGTGACATTGTTTGTACGATTTCTATTTGTTATCTCCATTAGAACGGCGTGTATACGAACACAAACACAAGCTAATTCCCAGCTTTACCAGCAAATACAACATCACGAAATTGGTCTACTACGAAGAGGGGAATGACGTCAATGCGGCGCTTGTGCGTGAGAAACAAATCAAAGGGTGGTTGCGCTCCAAGAAAATCGCATTGATAGAGTCAGTCAATCCAGAATGGCGAGATTTGAGTTTGGATTGGGGAGTGACATAGTAAAATCAAACGATGCCCAAATTGCAACCACCCAAGCTGCCCAAAAGCCTTGTCCTTGAAACGCTAACAAAACTGGAAGATCACGGGGAGTACACAATAATTGAATTATCCAACTGCGATCTGACAGGCCAGTCCGCCAGGGATGTGCTTTTTGAAGAGACTTCTCTTCGGCGCACTAACCTGACAGGCTCGCGTCTGCCCAAACTGCGTCTGCTGGATGTGCGCCTGGAAGCCTGTGACCTTTCGGGAGCATTCCTGGAAGAGGCGCGCTTCCGCCGGGTCGAGTTTGTCGGCTGCCGCCTGCTGGGCGCTCAATTACTTTCCGCGCAGCTGGACGACCTCCGTTTCAAGGAGTGCAATCTCGAAGGGGCTGTCTTCGCTTCATGCCAGACAAAATTTTTGCGTTTTGAAAAATGTAACCTGCGCAATGCGACATTTGAAGGAGCAAGTTTAGAGGGTACAATCTTTCAACAGTGCAATCTTTCCAACGTTGACCTTCGCAACACAAACCTGCAAAAAGCCGACTTGCGCAGCTCGACCCTCGACAGCCTGCAAGTCACAGCTAAAGATATGCAGGGAGCCATCATTTCCCCGACTCAGGCCATCCAGGTGGCAAGTCTGTTAGGCGTCACCGTTTTGGATGAGAATTTATGAACGGCACCAGGCGATCAGATATCAAACCCGGCCTGCATGTCCGCATCGTTTTGAAACAAGATCAACGCAGCGGCAAACTGACAGAAGGTATAGTCAAAGACATTCTGACCAAGTCGCCCTCACATCCGCATGGCATCAAGGTCCGTTTGCAGAGCGGACAGGTTGGGCGCGTCAAGGAGATAATGGATGATCCAGTCGACAGTTGACTTCATCAAATACTTCGAAAGCATTCGCCGCCGGACGCTGAATTACGTTCGCGTCATCCCCCCGGACCGGTTGGGCTGGTCGCCGAAACCCGGGGAATTCACCTGTGCTGACATCATCCGGCACATCAACGAGGCCGAGAAGATGTTCATTCGCGTTGCGGTGGAGGAACGTTGGAGCTACGAGGGCCACGAATCAGAGCAGAATCAGAGCCTGGACGAATTGATTGCGCTGCTCGAGGCCACCCACGTCGAAGCCATGGACAAGCTCAGGCAATTGCCCGATCAAGATTTGAACGAGCCGCGCCCCGGGCCAAAAGGAGAAGGACAACCCGTCCAAGCCTGGCGCTGGCTGATGGTTATGGCAGAACACGAGATCCATCATCGCAGTCAACTGGCCGTCTACCTGTCCCTGATGGGCGTTCAACCGCCTCACATCTTTGGTCTGGGTGTGGAAGACTTGATCGCCCTTTCGGTAACCTAACTTATTAGGAGAGTAAAAATGATCAGTCGCATCTGGCACGGATACACTACCCCTGAAAACGCCGACATTTACGAAAACCTGCTCAAAGGTGAAATTATCGTTGGTATCCATGACCGAAACATTCCGGGATTTCGGGAAATTCAATTGTTCCGGCGCGAGCTTGGAAATGAAGTTGAATTCGTCACTGTGATGTGGTTTGATTCTCTGGACGCCGTGCGCGCTTTTGCAGGAGAAGATTACGAAGTGGCCGTTGTACCGCCGAAAGCACGCGCTGTTTTATCGCGTTTTGATGAGCGCTCGCAACATTACGAAGTCCGCAAACAGTTGAAAGCGAATTAGAGAGTTGAACAGCCTGGAATTTCGCTTTGCATTCTACGCACGTGACTTCGAACGCAGCGTGTCGTTTTACCGTGATACGCTCGGTATGGAGCTGGTCGGCGGCTGGGACCGTCCCGATGGCAAGGGCGCGTTGCTCTCCGCAGGCGGGACGGGTGTGATCGAAATCTACGGCGCAGCAGAAGGGCAGACCTATGAAGGCCCCAACCCGGTCGCAATCAACTTGGCGATCCAGCTGGAAAACGTCGAGGCTGTGGACAACTTCCATCAACGGCTGGCAGGCAAAGGCGTAGAACGAATCGAGCCGCCGCAGGACCGTCCATGGGGTCACCGTTCTTTCGTCGTCTATGACCCGGATGACATCCCCATCCATTTTTATTGTGAATCGAGCAGATAGAGCAGAGGAGCCAGTCATGTTGACCGACGAACAATTTCGTCATCTTTGCCGCTTTGTCCAGAAATACTTGAATGGCACTGCCGTCAAAAGCGAGCAGGAATGGCTGAAGAATTTTCCGCGCGCTGCCGAGCACCGCTGGCAACATACGTTAAACGTACTGCATAATGCGGAACAAATTCTGGCCGGAGAGGGGGTGAGCGATGATCGTGCCGAAGTGGTCCGCGTGGCTGTTATTTTGCATGATGTCTCCATGTTTGTCTGCGATCACGAAGTACATGGCCGAGTCAGCGCTGAGATCGCGGAGAAACATCTTTTGGAAGAGGGATATCCAAAGGATTTTGTGAACCGGGTTACGCGAGCCGTTGCCGAGCATGGCACCGACCTGGGTCCGCTTCCGCCGGATAAGCAAGGAGCGCTCTTTTCGTGGGAGGGCAGGGTTGTGCTGGAGGCAGACATCCTGGACAAATTGGGAGCTAGCGCCATTACGGACTCCCTGCTCTCCCTGGGGGAAAAGGATATGCTGGGATTTGAGTGCCATAAAGAATTGGCCGAAGGCCGCGCCATGGAAAGGGCCAGTTTTTTCAAAGATTACATCTGGACAGAAACCGGAAAACGTCTGGCAGAGCAGAGGTTCTCCTTTTTTCTCAAGTTCCTGGAACAACTTGGGGAAGAAGTGGTTGAAACGTCCAATCCATTTGGATGAGCTTACAGAAATTTCTGATGAAAAAAAGGTATTCGGTCTTGCTCGGTATCACCGCTTTGTGGATGGCCGTATTTGCCTGCCGCCCTGTCATTGCAATCGGGTGGCCGGAATTGATCATTCTTATCCTCCTCATTGCCATTCTGATGGGTCCATTGATGTTTAGACTTTATCGAGCAATCGATAGAGTCCAAAAAGCCAGTAAGACCGAGAGGAAAAAGAATAAGTAGGGACCACGCCAATGACAACCCTCGTCGTTTCTGCACTGATTTTCGCTTTGCTTGGCTACCTGAGCGGCTCGTTGACGCCTTCCATCTGGATCACGCGCTTGGTCAAAGGTGTGGACGTGCGCGATGCCGGCTCCGGCCATGCCACGACAACCAACACCATCCGGCAGGCGGGGTTTGGCTGGGGCGCGCTGGTGTTGGTCATTGACATTGCCAAAGGCTTCCTCCCCACCTGGCTGGCGCTGCGCTACGCCCCTGCGTTGTGGATCATTCCACTCACGTCCGCGGCGGTCGTGATCGGTCATTGCTGGCCGGTCTTTGCCGGATTTCGCGGCGGGATGGGGTTAGCCAGCGCAGGCGGTTGTTTTCTGGCTGCAACGCCATTAGCGTTTTTGACTGCGCTGGGAGTGTTAATTGCACTCACCCTTACTATCCGTCACAGCGCGCGCGCCAGCGTGTTCACAGGCATCCTGATGGCGCCCGCCTTCTGGCTGCTTGGTCTACGTAACATCGAATTCTGGATTGCCGGCGCAGTTGGGGTGGTTATTGCTTTTCGCTTTTTAATTGACTGGAACCGCCAGTACCGTGAGTTGTGGCTGGATCGTGAGCAGGCCTGATGAAAGAAGTCAGGAAGAAAGCATGAAAGCTGCTATACTTGGGGGATAAATCAGACATTTTTACTCACCTTTTCTTATTTGTGAGGACACTGTGTGGGCAAAAAAATTCTTGAACGAATTTCAACCTAAAAAATTAGTCCCCAGTCTGACCGCCGGGCTGATTGTAGGAATAACCGTTGTCAGCCTGGAAATATCGCTGGCAGCCTTGATATTTTCCGGCGCTCTGGCTCCGTTCGTCGCCCGAGGCATAGGTTTTATTCTATTTGGGGCGTTTGCCGTTCTCTTGATCGGTGCAATCACCAGCCCAATTCCCGGCACGATGAGCGTCCCGCAGGATACTCCGGCAGCCATCCTGGCCCTGGTCGCTGCGGGGATTGCCAGCGCCATGCCGAGCACCGCCACGTTGGATGCGACATTCATAACGGTAGTCGTTGCCATTATTCTGACGACCCTGGCTACGGGCGCGCTTTTCCTCATATTTGGCCGTTTCAAGTTAAGTGGATTTGCACGCTTCATTCCCTATCCGGTTGTAGGCGGATTCCTGGCCGGGACCGGCTGGCTGTTGGCAAAAGGCGCCTTCAGCGTGATGACGGATATGACCTTCACTCTAGGGAACTTTTCGCAACTCTTCCGGACCGATATCCTGGTCCACTGGATCCCGGGCCTGATCTTTGCCCTGGCGCTCCTGTTGATCCTGCGCCGCAGTTCCCACTTTCTAATCATACCTGGCATGTTGGCCTTGGCAATTGGTCTGTTTTACATCGCCTTTGCTATTGCTGGAATCCCCACAGCGGAGGCGGCGGCAAACGGCTGGTTGTTGGGCCCCTTTGACCAGGAAGCATTGTTTCAACCACTGACTTTTTCATCCCTTGCCCAGGTGAACTGGCCGGCCATCGTTTTACAAGTGGACAAAATTGGCGCGATCATCGCATTAAGCCTGATCTCGTTGTTGCTCAACGCCAGCGCTCTCGAGGTTGCAGTCAAAGAAGATATTGACATGAATCGCGAGTTACAGTCTGCCGGCCTGGTAAACGTGATTGCAGGCTTGTTTGGCAGCACAGTCGGTTACCAGGCTCTCGGCCTGACGGTGCTGACCCATCGTCTCAACGCCAGGACCCGTCTAGCTGGCATTATCGCTGCGCTGGTATGCGGTGGCACCTTGCTCCTTGGAGCTTCCCTGATATCGTACTTCCCCAAGCCTGTTTTGGGCGGTATCCTGCTTTTCATGGGTTTATCGTTTCTGGTGGAATGGGTCATCGATGCGCGCACGCGCCTGCCAAGAATTGACTACCTGCTGGTGTTGATGATCCTGGTTGCAATTGCCAGCATCGGCTTTCTGGAAGGGATTGCTGTCGGTGTGCTGGCAGCGGTGGTCATGTTCGTCGTCAGCTACAGCCAGATCAACGCGGTCAAGAATACATTGTCGGGAGCAAATTATCGCAGCAAGGTGGAGCGTCCGCTCCTGCACCGCCAGACTCTGCAAGAAAGGGGCGGGAAAATTTTCATTTTGCGCATGCAAGGTTTTATCTTCTTCGGTACAGCCCAGAAATTGCTAGACCAGATCAAGGAGCGCCTCGAAGACCCGAACCAGTCACGGCTTCGCTATGTGATCCTTGATTTCCGCCAGGTTGTCCTGATCGACTCTTCCGCTGTCTTCAGCATCACGCGTATGAGGCAACTGGCCGAGTCGCAACGCGTCCACATGGTTTGGACAAACCTGTCCCCCGCTATTCA
>CAZLOC010000172.1:0-8257 GCA_964560935.1 uncultured Anaerolineaceae bacterium
GCCAGCGGCATGCGCGCCGGCCGGGGAGTGGTCGCGGTTGACCCGTCCATGTACAGCTACCTGCAAGGCCAGCGCGTTTACATCCCCGGTTACGGCTACGGCGTGATCGGAGACATCGGAGGCGGTTACATCATAGAAGACTTGATCGGCGTCTCGAGGTATCGCTGGATCGACCTCGGCTTCGACGATAACAACATCGTCGATATGAGCGGCTGGCTGACGGTTTACTTCCTCGCCCCCGCGCCCGCTTCCATCCCGCCGGTGATGCAATAGAAAATCAGCGCAATGGCAATTGGGACACGGATCTCACGGATAAAACGGATTATCGATCCGTTTTTCACGGAAGAAATTCCGTATATTCCGTGTTATCCGTGTCCAAAAAAACGATGACTCGCACCCAAAAATCCATCCTCACCTTCCTCTCCGTCACTGCCTGCATCCTGCTGGCGCTGGTGGGAATATTTGGTTATCAGGCTTACACAACCCTCTGGCAGGCCCCGCTGGGTCCGGCCATTGCCATGCCAACCTCCACCTGGAGCCTGCCAGCCACCTGGACAGCCGCGCCGCCTGAATTCACTCCCAGCCCGGGTCCGACCATCACACTTGTCCCAACCGGTACACCTGTCGAAGCGGCCTACTGTAGCGGCCCGCCCGTCATGACGCTGCTGGCTGTCGGCACAGATGCGCGCTCCAATTCCTATAATTATGGCCTGGCCGATGTCATCCGCATCGTGCGCGTGGACTTTGTCAAAGCCAAAGTGACCATCCTGGAATTCCCGCGCGACCTGTGGGTGGAGATCCCCGACATCGCTGATGACATCGACGGGCAAGACCACGAAAAACTCAACCAGGCCTATCTGTACGGCAATCCCGGCTTCGGCTACTACGACGGCCCCGGCGAAGGCCCCGGCCTGCTGGCGCGCACGTTGGCGCTCAACTTTGGCGCCACAACCGACCGCTACGTGGCGGTCAACATGCGTACCTTCGAAAAGATCGTGGATGCCGTTGGCGGCATCATGGTCGACCTGCCTGACGGCATGGATGGTCGCACCGCCCAGGACCGCAGCGCGCGGTTGGTCTTCCCGCCAGGGCGACAGACCCTGAACGGCGAGGAAGCGCTCACCCTGGCGCGCATCCGCAACGACGGCGTCTTCGAACGCGCCAGTCACCAGAACACCGTCATGTGCGCCTTGCAAGATAAGCTCACCAGCCCGAGCGTGGTTATGCGTATCCCGGCCTTGATCAATTCGTTCAAAGGCGCCGTCCAAACCGACCTGACTCCTGAGCAACTGGCTCAACTGGCCTGTATCGGCATGAAACTCAAAGGAGAAGACATCACCTTTGTCAGTTTTCCCCAGGAACTCTTTGAAGGGATGCGTGTCTTCGACCCGGTCTTCGACGGCAGGGTTTTTGTCTGGGATGTAGATTATGACGTTCTGCGTGACTACGTCAATCGCTTCAACGCCGGAACCTGGCCTGCTCCCGCTTTCGAGAATGGATATCCTGCCGACGAGGAATCCATTTCCACCTGCCCATGAGCTCGGCACGTTTTCCCCCGCCCATCCCACCGCTCAATGCCGCCGACCTGCTCAGGCAGTACGGTCTGCGCGCCGATAAACGCCTGGGGCAAAACTTTCTGCAAGACCCGCACGCTTTGCAGAAGATTGCCGACCATGCAGAAATCCGCCCTGCGGATACCGTGCTGGAGATCGGCCCTGGCCTGGGGAGTTTGACCCGCTATTTAGCCGCCGTTGCGCAGAAAGTTGTCGCGGTCGAACTGGATGAGAAGCTATTCCCGCCATTGGAAGCTGTCATCGCCCCTTACCGCAACGTCCAACTCGTGCATGGCGACATTCTGGGCATTGAGCCAAAAGAAATGATCGAACAGCCAGATTATCTGGTCGTTGCAAATATCCCCTACTACATTACGTCGGCTGTCATCCGTCATTTACTTGAAAGCGATCCCAAACCCCGCCGGATCGTATTGACCATTCAAAAAGAAGTCGCCGAACGCATTTGCGCCAAACCAGGCGATATGAGTCTGTTAGCGCTCAGCGTGCAAGTCTACGGCCAGCCACATATTGCGGGGCACATTTCAGCAGGCGCTTTCTTCCCTGCGCCCAAAGTGGACTCGTCCGTGCTGGTGGTGGATATCTATCCTGAGCCTCTTGTGGCTGTGAATCTGCTGGATACTTTCTTCCCGCTCATCAAGGCCGGGTTCAGCCAGAAACGCAAGAAACTGCGCAATTCGATCTCGGCTGGTATGCATCAATCCCCGGTTGAGACGGAAAAACTGCTCCGGGCTGCGGATATCGACCCGCAACGCAGAGCAGAGACGTTAAGTTTAGAAGAATGGGGAAAGCTAAGTTACCAGTATTCCCGGCACTGATCACTGGCCACTGATTACTGACTCGATGCGCGCTTTTCGTCCGTCCCGCCGGACATCGCGATAATTCCACCACACCTGCCAGACACGCAGGGCCGCTTCCGCCTGTATCTTGAACGACATTTTCGACTTGCCCCAGCGCCGGTCGGCAAAATAGATGGGCACTTCGCGCATACGATACTCCAGGCAATACGCCAGATAGGCCATTTCCACCAGGAAGACATAGCCATTGGAGCGAATGCGTTCCAGCGGCATACTCTGCAATGTTTCGCGCCGCCACATACGATAGCCTGTAGTCATGTCACGCAAGGGAAAGCCTAGGATCGAACGGGCATAGAAATTCCCGAATGCAGACAGTTCTTTTCGCCAGAGCGGCCAGCGCTCATCGACAGAACCACCCTCCACATAACGGGAGCCAATCACCACGTCGCAGGATGTGATGCGTTCGGCCATATCCGTCAACACAGCCGGATCGTGGGAGAAATCCGCATCCATCTGGACAATGACATCCGTATCCCCTTGCATAACATGCTGAAAAGCATTGAGATATGCCGAGCGCAAGCCGAGCTTCCCGGGGCGATGTAGAACGGAAAGACGCCTGTCCCGCGCGGCAAGCTCATCGGCAATGCTTCCGGTACCATCAGGACTGTTGTCGTCCACGACAAGGATGTGCAAATCGAGCGGAAGCGCAAATAAAGCGGAGACTAGTTTTGGCAAGTTCTCCGCTTCATTATAGGTTGGAGTTACAACTGTAATTTTCAAATAGCACCTAACGGATCAGACGCAACAATTCCTTTTTCAGCGCATCCATATTGTTGAAGCGACCACTTACGGATGGCAGCTCGACCACTTTGATGGCGAGACGGTCACTGCGGTTGGAAACCCGGTCGCGATCTTTGATCGGGTAGAAATAATCCAGCGATTGTTCCAGGCGCGTGCGAACCCGTTCCTGTAATTCAGGCAGTCTCCCGGCAGAAACCATCAGCACAAAATCCGTCGGCGTCAGATGCCCAATAAAATCATCGGCACCGCCTACTTCACGCATAGCATTATGCACCATCAGGCTAATGGCACGCAACACATCATCCGAAGCGACAAAGCCATAGGAATCGCGAAAAACATCCAGGTTGTGGATCGAGACCAGCAAAAGAGACCACTCGCTCTTCTGGAGCATCTCGTTGAGTCTTTCGTCTACCAATGCCCCATCCGGCAATCCGCTAACAGGATTGTTCAGCGAACCCTGGCTGGCGCGGCGCAAGGCATTGCGCACACGCAGGCGAAGTTCCTGAACATCAAAAGGCTTTGTGATGTAATCGTCAGCGCCAATTTCCAAGCCCTGCAAGCGATCGGCGCGGTCACGTTTTTCTGTCAAGAAAATGATGGGCACATCCTGCGTACGACGGTCCGTGCGCAAGCGGCGCGCAACTTCATAACCATCGATATCCGGCAAGCGAATATCAAGAACAACCAGATCGGGGTTGATAGTCTGGCAAGCGCGCACACCATCTTCCCCCCAGTTAACTGTAAAGACCTCGTAGCCCTGAACGCGAAAATACGCATTCAGCATCTCGGCGACGTCGAGGTCGTCTTCTACGACCAGGATTTTTGACTTGACGTCTGCCATGCTGGTCTCCTTCTTAGAAAATTAGCCGATGGGATCTTTCTGGACGACAAACTCACACACGTCGTCACCCACGGCAACGCATTTTGACTCATTAACGCGGAATTCATTGCCACCGGAAACCCACTTCAAAGACTCTTGCAACAGGCCGGTCGAGATGAAACAAACGGGTTTATCCGCACCCGTACGGCCCCAACAGCAAGGGCACTTATGGATTGTCCAGATAAATTCGTTGTCTTTTTCTTCAACTGTTGTATGCTGGTCAGTGAGCTGCGAAAAAATCTTGGCGAAAGCAGGCAGGCCGATGCGCAACTTGGACTGCAAGGGCAAAACCACAAAGGCCAAGTCTGCCACACCGGCCAATGCGCCAAAGTTTTTCAAACCCTCAGCAAAGGTAGCTCGACCCGCACGAAGAGCGAGACCGCGTCCACCACGAGGACCATACATATCCTCCAGCGCAAGGCCCAGAGAAGACAGCTCGGAAAAGTCGAAGCCCTTGTCCAGGTTGTCGGCAGGATAATTGTCGATATAATGATTCAAGCCGGCCAGATTCAGAATCGCATTGAGACCATTCTTCCCCATCACTTCTTCCAGGGATTTAATGATTATCAGGCCAAACTTATTGGGGTAGTAAAGACCACTTTTTTCGATAGGGCTCATACGCACTCCACTAGATTAATTTCGCCAGATCTTCGGTTGCCCGGCGCATATCCAGGAAAATCAGACCCAGTTTGGCCTGCTCCCGTGCCAGGGCAGTAAGCACTGCCTCTTCGCCGACCGACATCAAGATAACATACCCTTTTTCGCCCTTAATATAGACCTGTTCGAGAGAACCACGCCCCAACTCAGATGCGATACGTTCACCCAAGGATAACATAGCAGCAGACATCGCTGAAACGCGGTCTTCTTCCACACCCTGCGGCAGGGCCGATGCAATACTCAACCCATCCACACTGACAATCGCTGATGCTTCAATATCTGGTGAGGAGGCTTGAAGCTCGCGTAAGCGGTCAACCATTTGTTGTGTGCGAGACTTGGACAAGACAGCCCTCCTGGAGAAAAGGATGTACGTCCTCGTTGGCGTCCTTACCAACCGGGCGTAATTAATTCACCAAGCAAATTTAGCACATGGCGTATATTGTGTCAAGCAAGCCAGCAAATACCTTTGAAATGCCAGTTTACAAAACCGTAAGCTGCTACGTGCTATAATCGTCGCTTGCTTGTACCGCAACAAACTAAAGGTGTAGGTAGTTAACCATTTCCAGGGCGCAATCCCTGAAATAACCCTACAATTTCATTCGGTTGCGGTACTAAAGGTGCTAATAGATGAAAAGAGCTTTTTTCTTATTGATCGGCTTTAGTCTCTTACTTACAACCAATCGTGTTCAAGACGTAGCGGCTCAACAAATTCCTCAAAGTGATGAATCCGATAGTGGTGCGGTCGTTTGCGAGCCTAACGCATATCTTGAGACGCCAGACAATTGTATTCCGCTTGGGCCATCTCAATATTTAATGGAAATGGCAAGGTTGGGTATGACCATCCCAGAGCGGCCCTTACCCGCCTACAAACCGGATGCGAGCCTGTCTCAACTTCCTTACCGATACTTCAAATTGGAAAATGATTACGTCCCCATCTACAGTTCACCTGGCGAAAGAGGCTCAGGGATAAACCAATTCCCACCAGGTTTCGTATACGTTTCCTACACTGACATTTGGGATCAAGCTGGAATTTATTTTCTCATGCAAAACGGTGGCTGGATACCCGGCAAAGGTTCTCGCATTGGTGAAATCCCGAACTTTCAGGGTCTAGCGTTCCACTCTACACCACGCAATTCCTTTGGCTGGACTTTTGAGCAAATTCCAGTGAAGTCAGCCCCCGGATACAATGCTCCCAATACGGATGTTTGGCTTAACCTTTATAGCACAATTCAAATCTATGAGACGCAAAACGTCGATGGCGCAGATTGGAACCTGATTGGTCCCAATCAATGGGTAGAAGCCCGCAAAGTCGCGCAGGTACTGATCAATACCAACCCGCCTGAAGGCGTAACCATCAATCGCTGGATCGATGTCAATTTGGCCGAGCAGACCCTGGCCGTCTACGAAAACCGCGAGTTGGTCTTTGCCACCGTGATCGCCAGCGGCCTAGAGCCGTTCTGGACAAAGCCCGGACTATTCCAAATCTTCCAGAAAAAAGAAACCGAAACCATGCGCAACAATGACCCATCAGATTTCTACTATCTGGATAACGTTCCCTGGACCATGTATTTCGACGGCGCGCGCGCTTTACATGGAGCCTATTGGCGCACTCGTTTCGGATATCCTCAGTCACATGGTTGCGTGAACCTGTCCGTTGGCGATTCGCACTGGCTCTTTAACTGGGCAGTTGAAGGCGATTGGGTTTATATACATGATCCCTCCGGCCTAACTCCCACCGATCCGAACCTGTATACCGACTACGCATATTGACATGCAGGTGGGTGTATGATAAACTACTGCCCGCTCGATCATTGGTCCCGTGGTGTAGTGGCTTAACATGCGGCCCTGTCAAGGCCGAGATCGCGGGTTCGAATCCCGTCGGGGCCGCCTGTCTAGACAACTTGGTGAATTCACCAAGTTGTTTGTTTTTTCGTGAAGAGTAGGAAATAACGTAACAACCTTTACGAAGTACAGTATACAATTGTTCCACTGGCCTTATATTATCAGCTGAACCAGTGCTGGCATAACCTCCATACATATAACAAAAAATCTTCGAGCTTCTGATTATAGTTATAGCAGCTATGAGCCTCCGAAGGGAGAGTTACAAAAACAGACAGTTTTTTCTTGCTCTATCTTGACCGTCTGGCAGTTGGCGCGTTGCTCAACTCCAGCCGCTCCACAATCCACAAACTGGCCCGCAACAGCGAGTTGAGGGAGAAATTATCGCTTCAAGCTAACCGGCACAGCTCACTCTGATTTTGAGAGTATAGTCTCCATTTCCGTCCGCAAAGCGGCGAGTCACGGAAAAGAACTCACCTGACTTTTTCAATTGGTCTTCCACCGTTTGACGTGTGAATACAAAGATCTGGTCGGCGATAGGCTCGTCGTCTATGTGCTTCAGCAACCATTGGATCGTGGCGCTGGCGCCTGCTGTAACGGCAGAAACCCAGGCAGTTGTGTCTGCAACATCCAGAACGGCAGCCACAGCAGCAAAAGTTGCTTTAACAACCATGTTGACAGTCTCCGGGTTGCCACGGTCATGTTCCACAAGTGAAACCAGCAATCCAATCTCACCATCTGGAAGGTCATCCGGCGTACCATTTTGCCCCCAGATAAATCCATCGTCTTCATCGAAGGCTCGAAATTCAACCGTATCAACATCGATGAAAACCTGGCTCTGAGTTGTTACAGCGATGCCGCTCCCGAGCAAACCAAAGATCCAGTAGGCCTCATCCGAGCCGCTCCAGTCGCGCCCCGTTTCATTATTGCAGCGAAATCTCGTCGCTTTTACGGCGTATGAGGAACTGGTACACCGGCTCATCAGGCTGGATGTACCGCCTGGGCCTCGAAGCCATCCTGGGCATCTCCCGGGTGGGCGAGGCGCTCAGCATCAACCCCTGCATCCCCCGCGATTGGCCGGGATTTAAGGTGGATTACCGCTTCGGAAGCACACATTACAAGATCAGCGTGGAGAACCCTGACGGTGTTAATCGGGGCGTCCGACAGGTCCTGCTGGATGGAAATCCATCCCACAAGAGCAGTGGGATAATAATCCCGCTGGTGGAGGATGGACAAACCCACGAAATACACGTTTTGATGGGATAGGTTGTTTCACCTAACGTAAAGAAAAATATCGAATAATGCTTTCAAGAGCGATGGTTGTCTATTGTAGCAAAATGAATATAATAAGAAATAAAGCCTTATCGGAAAGCAAAGCAAAAGGACTTTAATCTTATGAAACAGAGCCAGCAAAATAAGAAAGAAAAAGCAGGACAGGAAAAAGACAACCCGGCGCTGAGTAAAGTGATCGAGCGGAACATCCGCACGATCATCCATCTGCGCACAAAAGCTGCGCGTGAACGCAGCCTGCAAGGCCGCATCGCCGACGCCATCACCTCCTTTTCGGGACGGATGATTTTCGCTTATGTGCATATCGTCTGGTTTGGGATTTGGATCCTGCTTAACACCGGACGATTCGGCCTGCGTGCTTTTGACCCATTCCCCTACGGACTCCTGACCATGGTTGTATCCCTGGAAGCAATTTTTCTTTC
>CAZLOC010000173.1:0-8218 GCA_964560935.1 uncultured Anaerolineaceae bacterium
AGCGAGACTGCCACCCCGTCTGTATTCGTGGCCGCGAAACGGAACGTGCTGACCACCTCCACGCCCTGCACCTGGCGCAGGCTTTCGGCAAAGGCCGGGCTGGCGCCCAGGTTGCTGCTCCACAGCGCAATGGATGGCGGGATGAAAAGATAGTCACTGCCCAGGTTGTAACGCAGCATGTCGAACAGGGTGCCGCCCAGGCTGGAGACCAGTCCGCCCGCCGCGACGATCACCGCCAAGGCGAGCATGCTGGCCGAAGCCGTCACCGCCACGCGCGCCGGCTGGCGGGTCAGGTTGCTCTGCGCCAGGCCGCCGATGCCCTGCCGGAGGGTGGCCCAGGCGGTGGCTTTCCCGAACAGGTTGGCGAACGGACGTACCGCCGCGGGAGCAATGAGTACCAGCCCGACCAGGAACAGGATCCCGCCCGGGACGATCAGCGCAGCCTGCCCGGATAAAATGGCTGCTACCGTGATAACAATCAGCACCACACCCAGGATGAATCCCTTCCCGGTCCCCCGTTTGAACTCGCCTTCCACCAGCGACGGGCGCAGGGCTTCCAGCGGGGTGATGCGGCTGGCGTGCCAGGCCGGGATCAGTCCGGCCAGGACGGTCACGCCCACGCCCAGCAGGATCGAGACGCCTACCAGTCCGGGCGAGATGACCGGATTGCCCAGTTTCAGGTTGATGAACTGGCTCATCGGTCCCTGCGCCAACCTGAGCACGGCGAATGCCAGCAGGTAACCCAGCAATATTCCAACGGCCGAGCCGAGCAAGCCCTGCAACAATCCTTCTGCCAGGATGGTGCCGATCACCGTGCGGCGCGTGGCGCCCAGGGCGCGCAACATGCCGATATCACGGCGGCGCTCGGTCACGATGGTGCGGAAGGTGTTGAAGATGATGAAACCGCCCATGAAGAGCGCCAGAGTGCCAAACAGGCTGAGCGCGATCTGGCCCAGTTCCATGGCGGCGAACATTTCATCGCCCGCCATCAATGTCCCAACCCGGTAGTTCTCGCCCAATGCAGCCTCGATATTTGCCTGGATCTCGGCGCGGCGGGCCTGGTCCGCAAAGGCCTCCACGTTCAGCTCGATCAGGTTGAGCTTGCCGGGTTCCCCGGTCATCAACTGCGCTTGCGGCAGGTTGACCAGCACTTCTTCGTTGCCGGGAGTAAGCCTGCCAGGCAGGATACCGGCCACGCTCAGTTCAGTCAGGCCGGGTGCGGCGGGCAAGCGGAACGTCTCGCCCACGTCCACGGAGAACGCGTCCGCCAGGGTTTGCGTGATGACGGCTGAGGCGGCATCTGAGTCGTCCAGGTAACGGCCAGCCAGCACGGGGTAGGCGCGCAGCGAGCGGGCCTCTTCCGGGGTGACGCCGACCAGATTAATCGCAATCACCGTATCAGGGTGGGACGGGTCCCCATCCACAAAATCTGCGGACAGGTTGACGGTACGGTTGAGCGAGGCGGAGAGGGCGCGCACGCCGTCCAGGCCGCGCAGACGGTCTACCACGTCCGCCGGGAAAGTCCCGCCGGAGACATTGGTGATGCTGTAATCTACCGCACCTTCCGCGCCCTGCACGTTGGCCTGCAAGGCGGCGATCATGGTGGGCAGGACGGTGTTCATGCCAAAGATAAGCAGCACGCCGAAGATGATGGCTAGCGTGGTGAGCGCGGTGCGCAGTTTTCGCCCGGCAAGATAGCGGGCAGCCAGGGTGAGTTGGAGGTTCATTAGTCCCCGACCTCCTTTACTTTATCGGCCACAAATTGCGCACCCTTGCCGTTCTTCTTCTCCAGCAAGGTCTCATCCACCACCTTACCGTCCTTCAGGAAGATGATGCGGTCTGAGTAAGCGGCGATGCGCGGGTCGTGCGTGACCATGATGATGGTGCGCTTGTACTGCTTGGACACATCCCGCAGCAGGCCGGCGATCTCGTCGCCGGCGCGCGTGTCGAGGTTGCCGGTTGGCTCATCGGCCAGGACGAGCGAAGGCTCGGCCACCAGCGCGCGCGCGATGGCCACGCGCTGCTGCTGCCCGCCGGAGAGCTGGTCCGGGCGGCTGGACAGGCGCTCACCCAGGCCGAAACGTGCCAGCCATTCTTTGGCCTTAGCGGCTGCCTCGGCAGGCTTGACGCCATCCAGCGTGACCGGCAACGCGGCGTTCTCAGCGGCAGTCAGCACCGGGATGAGGTTGTAGAACTGGAACACGAAGCCGATGTGGCGACGGCGCAGTTCGGTCAATTCATCGTCGGACATCTCAGCGATGGACGCGCCGTCGATGATGACCGCCCCTTTGCTGGGCGTATCCAGCCCGCCGAGCAGGTGCAGCAAAGTGGACTTGCCGCATCCGCTGGGGCCCATGATGGCGACGAATTCGCCGTCGTTGATCTTGACGTTGACGTGGTCGAGCGCGGTCACGGCGGTTGAGCCAGAGCCGTAGATTTTTGTCAGGTTTTGAGTTTGTACGAGGGACATGATTTTGCTCCGCAAAATATGTCATTGCGAGGAGGGCTACGCCCGACGTGGCAATCTTGTCTAACAAGGGTAGTTTGCCTTTTCGGAGATTGCCACGCCCTTGGTCTCGATACGCCCGACGAACACGGGCTACTCGACCAGCGGGGCTCGCAATGACACGAATAACTGTTATTTCCTATAAGCGCGTAGTGCTTTCTGAATACTGGTTACTTATCATTGCTCACTGTCACCGATACCGGAGGGGGGTACTCCGACCCGGTCATGCCTTTGCGTGGCCGTCCCCGGCGGCGGATCTCCGGTTCGGGGAACGGCTGTCCTATAATTGCTTCCAGGCGCACCTCGACCATATCCAGCCAGCGCAGGTCGGCTTCCAGGTGCATGATGGTCTTGTCGAGCAACATAATCTGGGCCAGTTCCGTTTGCGGGTCGTACTCCTCGCGCTGGGCCGTAGCGTCGTGCAGCTCCTGGTACAGATGCGCGCGCTGTGTCTGGATCAACCACGCCGGGTCCGCTTCGCCGCTGGCCAGCGCGACCATCAGCTTGACGAAGAACTCGTCGCGCTGGTGTTCGGTCGGCACGCCGTTCGCGAACCACTCGCGCAGCACATCATCGCCCTGCGGGGTGATGCTGTACACGCGTCGTGAAGGTTCTTCGCCTTCGCCCAGGTCGGAGGTGGTCTCCACCAGCCCGGCTTCTTTCAGACGGTCGAGGGTGGTGTAGATCTGGGCCGGTTTTACGTCCCAGTTGGCGTCGCCGCCCACCACAGCCTCGAAGACCGCGCGCAGCTCGTAGCCGTGGCGCGGTTTTTGGGCGAGAAATCCGAGAATTGCGTTGCGGACAGACATAGAAAAAAATAGTATACGAGTTATTATTTATCGAACGAGCTAAATATTATACGAGTTTATATTTTTTGTCAAGAGGGGAAAAATCTAAATTAAGCAAAGATTGCAACCTGTTTGTCAGGTCATTACCCTGCTCTACCTGTATAATGCGCTCATATGTCCGTCTACGCCCGCAACTTGCTGCGTCTGAAACGCGGCCAGCGCACCCTCGATCCGCGCCTGGCGATCTACTACGTCACCACGCATTGCAACCTGAACTGTACTTACTGCGAAGACTTCGGCGCGCGCCGCAACGGGAACGCGGTCACGGCCACGCTGAAGGATGCGAAGAAAATCCTGCGCGTCATCCGCAGCGGCGTTCCTAATCTCTGGCTGACGGGCGGCGAACCGCTGCTCTCCCCCCATATTCTGGATTTGGTGACCTTTATCCGTCGGGACTTGAATTTCCGCGAACTGAGCCTGATCACCAACGGCACGCTTCTTTCCAGACACCTGAACCTGCTCCCGTTTCTGGACAGGCTGGTCATCAGCCTCGACTCGACCGACCCGGGGGCGCTGGCCTCGGTCAGCCTGCCGGACGCGCAGGCAAAGACAGTCATCGCGGGGATCGAAGCAGCCGCGCCCTTGCAAAAGAGACACAGTTTCAAACTTATCCTGAACGCGGTCATCACTCCCGAAACCCTGCCCGGCATGGACGCGCTCATCGACTTCTGCGCTGCGCATCACATCCTGCTCTCTTTCTCACCGCAGGCGGTCAACAACTGGCCACGCTACGAACTGCTGGTCTCGTTGGAATACCGCGCCTTCATCCAGCGCGCCCTGACGCTTAAAAAACGCGGCGCGCCGATCCTGGGCAGCACGGCCTACTTGAAAACCCTGCTCGAACAGACTCCTTACGCATGCTATCCGACCCTCATCCCGCGCATCACCCCCGACGGCTGGCTGATCTATCCCTGCCTGCCGATGGAAAAGGACGGCGGCGAGCAGGGGGGGCGTCCCATCAACCTGCGCGACGTCTCCACCTGGGACGAAGCCTGGGCCGCGGCAGAACGTCTCTACGGCGAAGCACCCTCGTCGTGCACATCCTGCTTCCAGCAATGCTACGCCGAATCCTCGCTGATGCAGTCCCGCCCGCTGACCTGGATGCTGGAACGCCTGCGCACTGGTATAGATTTGGGGACATATGCGCCGGGATAAAGCTTTTCCCTCACCCCCATCCCCTCTCCCTGAGGGAGAGGGGCATAGGGGTGAGGGCTACGACACCATCATCATCGGCGGCGGGATCGCCGGTCTCAGCGCGGCGCTGCATTTGGCCGAGCGCGGACTGCGTCCCCTTGTGCTCGAAGCTAACCCAACCTACCTCGGCGGGCGACTGGCGGGTGGCGAGACGGTTGAAGTAAATGGCTGTAAATTCAGGCTGGAGCACGGCGTGCATGGTATCTGGTCACAGTACCGCAATTTGCAGGCCATGCTGGCGCGTCACAACCTGCGCCCGGTTTTCGTCCCCGCCGAAGAAGAGACCTGGGTATACCGCGACGGCGGCTTTTTGGGGCGAGCTAATGTAGGTTCGGCCATCCGTCGCAGCGTTTTCCCCCCGCCGCTGCATTATCTGGAACTGTTCCTGCGTCCGCGCTTCCTATGGATGCTGGATGTGCGCGATTGGGTCTCGCTGCCGCGCACCTGGGCAGGACTGGTCATGGCGATTGGCATCGACCCGTTCGCCGAGTCTCAACCAATGGAAGGCCTGACGCTCGGCCAGATGACGCGCAAATGGTCGCCCGTCCTGCGCGCCTTCTTCCTCGGCCTGGCACGCAACGGACTTTCGTCGCATCCCGACGAAGTGCCCATATCCGGGTTCATCGCGTTCCTGCGCTTTTACACCTTGCTGCGTCGCGATGCCTGGGTCTTCTCGTATCTGCCCGAAGACGGCGGGACGAGCATCTGTGAACCGCTGGGGGACAGAATCCGCCAGTTAAACGGGAGCATCCGTCTCGGTTCGAAAGTGACGCGGGTTGCCAGGGAGGGGAACGAATGGCTGGTGGCGTGGGAGTCGGCTGAGGGACAAGAGTCCGTCCGCGCGGCGCAGGTCATCCTGGCGACCGATTCCCAAAATGCAAAAACCATCCTGGATAAGAGTTTCGATGTAGGTGAGCTTTTCTTCCCGCGCTCGCTGGCCAATGCGGTCGTGCGGCTGTGGTTCGACGCACAACCCTGGCGCGGCGCGGAGGCGGGCATTTTTACGGGCGAGTTCACCTTGCACAATTACTTTTGGCTCAACCGGCTCTACGACCCGTTTCGACGCTGGGCGCGCGAGACTGGCGGCAGCGCGTTGGAGGCACACATTTATGGCCCCGACGAGGTGCTGGCCCAGCCCGACGCAGTGCTGCTGGCGCAGGCCATTCAGGATGTGCAGGTAGCCTGGCCGGAACTACGCGGGCATCGCATCTTCGGGCACGTGCAGCGCAATCCGGCCTCGCACACCCTGCCTGCCGTGGGCGCGGCGGAACGGCACCTGGGCACGCTCACGCCCTGGGATGGGCTGTTTTGCGCCGGAGACTGGGTGCGCCACCCCGCGCCCGCCTTTTTCCTCGAGCGCGCCTGCCTGACCGGCATCGAGGCTGCCAACGCGGTGTTGGAAGCGCGCGGCCTGCAACCCTGGCCATTGCTGAACTACCTGCCGCCCGAGCCATTCGCGGCCTGGATCGAGCACCTGATGCAGCGTGGGCGGGGAAGGATTCGTGAGAAGCGGGGAAAATCGACCACAGATAAACACAGATAAACACAAATGGTTGATGAATAACCTTTTCGCCCAATTCGCGTGAAAACTTGTTCATCAAATAATCAAGTTCATCCGTGTTCACAGAGTCCCTCTTGGGGATTTGTGGTTAAATAAAGGTATGCCCCTTGACGTTTTATTAAGGCATTGGAAACATGACCCACTGACCGCGGACAACATCGTCACCTGGCGGACCACCCCCCCGCGCGCGGCGCACACGCATCCCTTCCCGGACAGCCTGCCTGCCCCGCTGCGAGAGGCGTTATCTGCCCTCGGCCTCCCCTCGCTCTACAGCCACCAGTCCCAGGCCTGGACGCATGCCCGCGCCGGGAAAAACATCGTGCTAGCAACTGGCACCGCCTCCGGCAAAACCCTGGCCTACAACCTGCCCGTGCTGGCTGCGCTGCTGGAAAACCCCGAAGCGAGGGCGTTGTATCTCTTCCCAACCAAAGCGCTGACGCAAGATCAACTTTCCAATCTCCATGGGATCCTGGCTAACGTGGCACGTGGCACATCGCACGTCGCACGTTCAATTTACGATGGCGACACCCCTCAACGCAACCGCGCCCTCATCCGCAAGAATGCCCGTATCCTGCTGACCAACCCCGACATGCTGCACACGGGCATTCTCCCCCACCACACCAACTGGGCGGATTTCTTTCGCAACCTGAAATTCGTGGTCATCGACGAACTGCACACCTATCGCGGCGTCTTCGGCTCGCATGTCGCCAACGTTGTTCGGCGGCTGAAGCGCGTCGCAAGGTTCTATGGCGCAAATCCGCAGTTCATTCTCACCTCCGCGACTATCGGCAACCCGCAGGAACTGGCCGAAAAGCTGGTCGAATCCCCCGTGACCCTGATCGACGAGGACGGTTCTTCACATGGCGAGCGTCACTTCCTGATCTACAACCCGCCAGTAATTAACGAAGAGATCGGCCTGCGCAAGAGCAGTCTGCTTGAATCGGTGCGACTGGCAAGCGATGCGCTGTCCGCGGGGGTGCAGAGCGTGGTCTTTGCCAGGTCAAGGCGGAGCGTGGAGATTATTCTCACATATTTGCATGAGCAGTCTCCCCTCTCCCTTCCAGGGAGAGGGGCCGGGGGTGAGGGTAGAGTCCGCGGCTACAGAAGCGGCTACCTCCCCTCCCAACGCCGTGAGATCGAAAAGGGATTACGCGATGGCAGCATCAAAACCGTCGTCGCCACCAACGCGCTCGAACTGGGCATCGACATCGGCGGGCTGGGCGCGGCGATTCTTGTCGGCTACCCGGGGAGCGTCGCTTCAGCCTGGCAGCAAGCGGGCCGGGCGGGACGCGGGGACGCTCCCGCTGCCGCGGTGCTGGTCGCTTCGGCCAGTCCGCTCGACCAGTTCCTGGCGCACCATCCCGAATATTTCCTGGGACGCTCACCCGAGCAGGCGCTCATCAACCCCGACCATCTGCTCATCCTGCTGGAGCACTTGCGTTGCGCCATGTTCGAACTGCCGTTCGAGAGGGGTGAACGCTTTGGCCAGGTGGGCGTGGACGAGTTCCTCGAGTTCCTGGTGGCGAACCACGAAGCGCACGAGTCCAACGACAAATTTTTCTGGATGGCTGACCAGTATCCGGCGGCAAATATCTCGCTGCGTTCGGCCTCGCCCGAAAGCATCAGCCTCCAAATTAGCGGAGAAAAACCGGCTACCATCGGCACGGTAGACGGTGAAAGCGCTACCTGGATGGTGCACCCCGGCGCGGTCTATCTGCACGAAGCCCAGTCCTATTTTGTGGAGCGCCTTGATCTGGACCAGAAAATTGCCGTACTGCGACCGGGCTTGAGCGATTACTACACCGAGCCGCTGCGCGACACCTCCGTAATCCCCCTCTCCCTGAGGGAGCGGGCCGGGGGTGAGGGTTGTGAGAAAAATTGGGGTGAGTTACAGGTCACCATGCGCGTGAAGGGATTCACCAAGCGCCGTTGGTACACGCACGAGACGCTGGGCAGCGAGCCGCTCGACCTGCCTCCGCAGGATTTACAGACCACCGGTTACTGGATTTCGATCTCTGACGAAACGGTTGCGACCCTGAGTGAAGCAGGTTTGTGGACCAATGCTCCCAACGATTACGGCCCGGGTTGGTCACAGATCCGTGAGCGGGT
>CAZLOC010000174.1:0-3994 GCA_964560935.1 uncultured Anaerolineaceae bacterium
TTGATGAGCTTGATCAGGCCGGAGGGCACCAGGTCATAGTTATCCATCGCTTCGGGGTAGTCGCCAATCGAAGTCGGATCGCCCATCACGACAAACACATTGCGGATGCCGAGGGCATGTGCGGCCAGCAGGTCGCCCTGCACGCGCAGCAGGTTGCGTCCGCGCGTGGGAAAGTGCAGGGTGGTATCCACTCCCACCTGGCGTTTGACCACGTCACACACCGCCCAGGCGGACATGCGCATGCGCGCCATGGGGCTGTCGGCCACGTTGATCACATCCGCGCCGGATTCGGCCAGGAGCGAAGCGCCGGCAATCAGCTTGTGGGTCGAAAGACCGCGCGGCGGACTCATCTCGACGGCCACAGAAAATTGACCGGAAGCCAAGCGTTGGGCTAGCGGAGACGGCTGTTCGAAAGCCAGTTCTCCCTCGTCCATATCAAAGGGCACGATAAACTCAATTGTGGATGTATCGCAGCCGTCCGGGTTTGCATCCAATGCGGCGCGCATGGCAGCGATGTGCGCAGGCGTGGTGCCACAACAACCGCCGACGATGCTTGCTCCTGATTCGCAAAAAGCTAACGCGTAATCGCCAAAGTAATCGGCTTCAGCAGGATACATGATGCGCCCGCCCACTTGTTCTGGCCAACCCGCATTGGGTTTGACCCAAAAGCGCGCATCCGGCGCAGCCTGCCGCATCTGGCGCAAAATGCGCAGCAATTGTGACGGCCCACCCGAGCAATTGACACCGACGACATCCGCGCCTTCTTCAGCCAGTGTACGCGCTACTTTAGCCGGATCATCGCCTAATAGCGTACGGTCATCGCGCGTGAAAGTGACAGACGCAACGACTGGCAACTCACAAACCTCGCGCACCGCCCGGACCGCTTCGCGAATCTCGTACAGGTCGCTCATGGTCTCGCTGACGATCAGGTCCGCGCCCGCTTCGGCCAGCGCCGAAATCTGTTCGGCAAAAGCGGCGCGCGCTTCATCGCGTGAGACACGTCCATAGGGCGCAATGCGTACACCCAGCGGGCCAACATCACCAGCAACAAATACATCCTTGAAGGAGGCCGCCACTACACGGCGGGCCAGTTCCACACCTGCTTTGTTAATTTTAACCAACTCGCTTTCCAGGCCATGTTTACCGAGTTTATAGCGATTTGCGCCAAAGGTGTTGGTCAGGATGATCTGCGCGCCCGCTTCGATATATTCACGATGCACCTCCGCAACCACAGCCGGGGAGGTGATATTCAACTCATCGAAGCACTTGTCGAAGCCCACGCCGCGTCCGTGTAAGACCGTGCCCATTGCGCCATCGGCCAGTAGAGGGGTGTTGCTGGTTAGCAGGTCAAGGAATTTTGAGTTACTCATAAATTTCTCCAATAAAGACTTCCGCTCAGCGAGGAATATGTTTGATTACCGCTAAAAGGACACCGTTTTTTTCAATCCGATGAACGATTTCCGCATTGGGATACGAGGTCAAATCCAGATCATAGCGAGTAGTGGCAACCACATAATCGTAGTGCTCTGCCCGTTCCACTTCATGACCCGAGAACAAATGAAAGCCATCCCGCAGGTACATCTCCAGCAAATGCGACGGACCGTCCACCCATACGTTTGCATCAGGCGTTGCAAACTCATTCATCCAAGCCGCGGCTTCGCGGTACGAGGTACCCCAATAGTCCAATTCGAAGCGCCGGAATGCGCCCCTCTCGCCGCCGATGAGGGTGTTGTAGTACATATACTCGTACGGATGCAGGCGTAGGATACCGATCAAGCCGGGCAGGAGGGCCAACGCAATCAGCACCATTTGCAATGGTGTCTGCTTGATTTTCTCGAAGACGACGCTCGCCAGCATAAAGACCGGCGGCAGGATGAAGAAAATCTGGCGAAAATTATCGTACAACGGCGCGCGCAAGAGGATGAATCCCGCCAGCGGCAGAAAGAACCAGACGAGAGCCAGGACCAGCAATTCAACATACTCCCGCTTCTTCACAAAACCGATGATTGCCACCGTCAAACCGGCGACGAACAACACCCAAACCGGCTCCGTCAACTGGATGCCCAGCAGCACGGGCAAATACCTCTGCGGGATGTCGGTGGAGGCGTACTGGACACCATCGAAGAGCACCTGTCCATGCCAGGGATATTGCGACATGATTTGCAGGCTTTCGATCAAACGGCCAATGGGGGCCGGCCATAAATACGGCCATGTCGAATACATGACGATCAAGGCGATGACAGCGTAGACAGAAAGTGCCGGGATGGTTTGCTTCCCTTTTTTATGGATTGCATATATTGCAACAAGCAATCCCGCAAACGGGCCGAGGATGCGGATGGAGGTGGCAATACCAAGGAAGACGGCTGGTAAGAGAATAGAGAGTAGTGATGAGAGAGTAGTGGAGGAGAGTTTGCAGTAAAGAAAGGCGAGGATAAGCGTAGAAAGGACAAAGTAAACAAAACGGAGTTGAATGAATAAAACATAATAACGCTTGATGTAAACTTCGGCATCCGTTTTAGCCAGGTCAGATGCGATCCACGAGACAATATTGGTATTCCCTGCTTTGGCAGATTGGACCAGGGTTGTGATGAACGTGTGAAAGGCATCGGTGAAGAGAAAGAGTCCGAAGACGGTAGCAAGCCAGAGCCCGGAAAGAAGCGCAAGAGTCCGTTTATTTCGAGTGTCAATGTTTTCAGGTTGAAGTGGCTCGGGCGAGTCGAATAATCTAAATCCAAAATAGAGAGTCAAAAGAAAAAAAGCAAGAAAGTTGGTATCTTTTGGGTTGATGAAGGCGTGTCCCCAAAAGACAGGTTGGGTCATCAATAAAAGAGTCGCAGCCATGGCGGCCGTTCGGCTTAGCCAGCGGAGGCTCAACGAATAGAACGCCCACAAACCGGTGAGGAATGTTACGAAATAGATCAGGTGGCGGGTATCTGGAAGGCTTAATGGGAGAAAAGCGCCCAAGAAACGTGACGCCAACGCAACCCCCATGACATAAGATGGGCCATAATTTCCCAAGTCTTCTGGCGTGATCTGCACCTCACCTTCCAATAACCATGAACGATAGGCATCCAAGGATCTGGCAGCGTACTTTTGAAGCGACAGGTCATCCCAACTCTCCCCGTATTGGTGGAGAATAAAAATGCCGACGAGAAGGCTCAGGGCAAGCAGGATGAAAATAGAACGATTTTGTCGCATTCTTTTTGGAATCTCAAATTGCAAGTTTTTCGAACCAGCGATTGGCAGCCGGAAAGAATTTCGTCTCCTGTCCCTTCCTGGTAACAACCCACATTAGCCACAGTACGATCAATGGGGCAACCAGGCGGCCAAATGACCACGGGAAGAAATCAAATGACGGCAGGACAAATTCCTGGAGGTAGGCAAAGCCAAACCACATCCACAAAGCGGGTGAATCGATACATTTGAGCATCAATAAAAACGGCAGGGTGACAAAAATGCCATGATGGTCCCAAACAACAGGAGATGCAAGGGTCATAACAATAAATAAAGAAGGTACGGCATTAAGCAAAGCGCTATCGTCAAATTCACGTTTCACAAAGGTATTGTGGCGAACGTTTCGCGCCATGACACAGATCGTTGTGATACTAAGGATGACTTTGACAACCAGAGCTATGATACGTGTTGTAGTGATCTCAATGCCAAAAAATGGATTGAAGAAACGAAAGAATGAATCAAAGGATGTATCGTGGAAGTTCGTGTTCGTACTTTGGGCCAGGAGGCCGATATTGGTGACAAAATCGAAGTAAGGGGAAATCCCCTCCAACGCAAGAGGGATCAAGGTCAACAGCAGAAAACTTAATGCAAACCACGCTACCCAACGCCAGTTACGCTCCAGCAAAAAGGCGAGCACAAGCGCGGCCGGCGATGTTTTTAAGTGAACCGCAAGCGCAAGAGCCAACGCAGAGAGAAATGGTTTCCTCGAAAAATATAGAGCACTGAACATCACAAGCACCATTACCAGCAAATTCACTTG
>CAZLOC010000174.1:4094-6819 GCA_964560935.1 uncultured Anaerolineaceae bacterium
TCGAAAAATATAGAGCACTGAACATCACAAGCACCATTACCAGCAAATTCACTTGTACATAACCGAGTGTTCTATGTAAGGGTGTATTGATCAACATAAAAAGTACGGTAACACTGACCGCGAAACGATTGGAAAATCCGTATCGTTCAAGCAGGTTCACCAGCAAAATGTAAAAAAGCCCCAGCGCGATGATATTCAACGTCCATAAGGTAACCAACACACCCTGGTCCCCCAACGGGAGGATGACTTGCAAGATCGTTGCCCAGAAGGGTAAATAAAAGTACGTATCGGGCAGGGGTTGATTGTTCAATAATGCGGTAGCGGCTTCTATATAATAAGCGTAATCCCCATAGCGGAATCTTTCGCGAAGAATGTTCAAATAAACCAAGATAACCAGAAAGAAACCTGCTACAAAAAAAGCGTTCTTTGCATTGATTTTTTCATTAGCAAGCAAATAAAGGATTACACCAACACTAATCCAGGTGAGGGCCGTCGAGGCCAGGGTGATAACCAGGTTGGACAAAGGCCATTGCTGGATGTAAAGATCCAAACCAACTACACCATTTCGTAAATAAATGAGGATAACGCTGGCAACGACCGACGTAGAAATCCCAATCCATGCAATGAATGCAGCGCGCAATGAACCTTTCACAATCTACTCCAATGGAACAATTTTACTTCTTCTCAAGACTTATTTGCGCTTTTGGCTCTGGTAGCCAGCCAGTCTTTCAATGCCGGACCGGTGCCCACATCCCATGGGCGGATTTCTTCTGGCGGCAAGGCTTCGATGGCTTCCAATTCATCACCGAGTTTGATCTCGCCCCCAGCGCGGACATGATACGCAAAAATGATCTGGTTGCGCAGTTCGAAGGGATAATGCCCGCCAAAGCTGACAATCTCACCGTCCAGGCCAAGTTCTTCCTTGACCTCGCGCAAAACGCCATTTTCGGGCGTTTCGCCCTTTTCCAGGAATCCCGCCACGATGCCAACCCACTTCTCCGGCCAACCTTTGCTACGGGTCAGGATGACTTTGCCCTCGTGTTCGACGATAGCCGCCACAACCGGGATGGGATTATCCCAATAGACGAAGTTGCAGGCAGGACATTTCAGGCGCGGGCAGCCGTCAACTTCGGCGAAGACTAAAAGCGTGGCGCATTGGGGGCAGAATTTATAGGGCATGAGCTTTTCTCCACGAAGGGCACGAAGAACACCAAGAGAAATGGATAATTTGTGCCCCTTCGTGTTCTTACCCTTCGGGTACGATGTCGTGGATTACTTCATCAATTGTTCCACACGCGACTCGCCAACGCTGTAATACTTGGCATCCTTGTGATGGACAATGATCGCCGCAGTAGACTGCTCGGGGATCAATTGGTAGGCAGGTGAGAGTGTCATACCGAGTTCGGTTTCTACCGCTGGGAGCAGGTCAAATACTTTGCGATGGTCTTCGAGTTCGGGGATGGCGGGATAGCCCCAGGAGTAGCGTTTGCCCTGGCCTTCGGGGAGTCCCAACTCGCGACAGATGTGACGGTGCAGGTACTCGGCGGTGGCTTCGGCGGTCTGGACAGCCAGCCCGTGAGTGAAGTAGGCTTCGGAGTAGTCGCCTTCGGCCTGCAGGGCGTCGAAGCGTTCTGTTGCTTCCAACCCAACAGTGACGACCTGGAAGGCAACGGTATCCATTTGGTCAGACTCTTTAGATACAAAGTAATCCGATAATGCTAAGAAGTCGCCGAAAGGTTGACGTGGGAAAGAGAAACGAGAAATGAGTTGGGGCGTGCTGGTAAGACTGGCAGGATCGTAAACAAGCAAGTCATCACCATCCGCCTGGCAGGGGAAGTAACCATAGACAGCCTGCGGTTTGAGCCAGCCGGTTTTCAGGGCTTCCCGCTTCATCTTGTCCAGCCGGGTATTGAATTCTCTTTGCAGCTTTTCCCATTCTGCGCCGTGGGCATTTTTCGCGCCCCAAGAGAGACGGTAAAGTTCGTTGATACCCAGATTCTGGAAGACAATTTCAAGCGGCATCTCTTTGACCAATTGTTGGCCAAGTTTTTTCGGGAGTTTGATAGGAACAGGGACAACGTTGCTTCGTTGAGCTGCTGGGCCATCGTCCCGTTTCTGAGAAACGCGGCCAAGTTCCATTTCTGATTCTTTATTCATCTTTTCGAGCAAGGCAGGTTTGCGCTGCGGGTCGATCAACGCGTCCATGGTTTCCAGGCCTTCGAAGGCATCTTTGCAGTAGAAAACGCCAGGTTCATAGAACTCACCGTCTTCGGTTTGCAAGATGCGACGTCCAAAGCGACGGTTGATGGCCGCGCCGCCAATCAATACCGGGATCGTATGTCCACGTCGCTGCAACTCGTTGACGATGAGCGGCATCTGCTTGGAGGTGGACACCAGCAACGCCGACAGACCAATCGCTGTAGCATTGACCTCGGCGGCTTTACTGATAATCGTCTCTGCCGGAACCTGCTTGCCAAGGTCGATCACGTCATAGCCGTTGTTGGCGAGAATGGTCTTGACCAGGTTCTTGCCGATGTCATGCACGTCGCCATAGACAGTGGCGATCACGACCAGTCCCTTGCTGACGCCTTCGACCTTCTCAAGATAATTTTCGAGGTGGGCGACAGATTTCTTCATCACTTCTGCAGATTGCAGCACAAAGGGCAGGATCAATTCGCCCGCGCCGAATTTGTCGCCAACTTCTTTCATGGCGGGGAGCAGGACG
>CAZLOC010000174.1:6919-8171 GCA_964560935.1 uncultured Anaerolineaceae bacterium
AGGCCAGCCTTGACACAGTGGTAGAGCATGACCGAATTAAGTGCCGGGCGCGCATGTGCTGAAAAGCCAAAGGACAGGTTGGATACGCCCAGCGAGGCCAGTACGCCGGGCAGATTTTGTTTGATGAGCCGGATGCCTTCGATGGTTTCGATGGCAGACTCGGCAAATTCCGGGTCGCCGGTGGCGAGGGTAAAGGTCAAAGTGTCATAAACCAAATCTTCTGGTTTAAGTCCATGTTCGTTGACGGCGATGTCGTAGATGCGTTTGGCAACTTCGAGCTTTTTCTCGCGAGGTTTGGCCATGCCATTCTCGTCGATGGTCAGTACGATGACGGCAGCGTTGTATTTCTTAGCCAATGTAAAGACCTTTTTGGCTTTCTCAGGCCCGGCTTCAAGGTGGGTGGAGTTGATCAAGCAGCGGCCGGGGGCCGTCTTGAGCGCAACCTCGAGCACGTCCAGTTCGGTGGTGTCGATCACCAGTGGGACGTCCACGCCCATTTCGAGCTTCTTGACCACCTTGCGCATCAGTTCGACTTCGTCGGGGCGCTCAGTGACGGCGGTGGAGATGTCGAGCGCGTGCGCACCGTATTCCACCTGCTCGCGGGCGATCTCAAGGATGGAGTCGTAATCTTCCTCGAGCAGCAGCCGCTTGAACTTGCGGGAACCCTGCGCGTTGCAGCGCTCGCCGATCAGGGTTGGCGGGGGATCCTGTCGCATGGCAATGGCCGACATGGCGGAAGCAAATTTGGGTTCAGTCTGAAGCGGCCCTTCGACTGTGCTCAGGACAGGTCGGGCCGGGTGCGGATGGTCGTTCAGTTTTTCCACCAAAAGTTTCAGGTGTTCGGGCGTCGTCCCACAGCATCCGCCCACAACCGAGATGTTGTGTTTGGTGACGAATTCGTACATGTCGTTCGCGAACGGTTCGGGTTCGAGCGGGTAGACGGCCTGTCCGTCCACGTTGAGCGGTAACCCGGCGTTGGGGATGCAGGAAACGGGCAGGGTCGCGTTTTCGCCCAGGATGCGGATGGGCTCGCGCATGTGCTCGGGACCGGTGGAGCAGTTCAGGCCGATGACGTCGATGCCGATGCCCTCGAGGATGGCCAGGGCCGCATTAACGTCGGTGCCGAGCAGCATGCGACCGGTGGTGTCGAGCGTAACCTGGGCCTGGATCGGCAAATAAACACCAGTCTCGTCGAAAGCCTGGTGACAGCCGGTGATGGCGGCCTTGACTTCGAGGATGTCCTGCGAGGTTT
>CAZLOC010000175.1:0-1431 GCA_964560935.1 uncultured Anaerolineaceae bacterium
GTCATGCCGGCCAGCTCGCGGCCACGAACTGTGGTCGGGAACAGGAGCAGGTCGGGGCCCTGGTCCGAAGCGAGTTTGGACAGGGTGGAGGCGTAGGCCTCAGCGCGGAAGTCCGCTAAAGAGGCGTCATCTGCCAACAGGACTTCATCCGCACCATACTCGAACGCGGACTTTACAACCGCGTCCACGCCCGAGCCGAAGACCAGAGCCGAAACGTTTCCAAGCGTCTTGCCAACGCCGATGGCTTCCCAGGAGGCGGGCAGGGGCTCGCCTTTGAAGTGGTCGATGTAAACCCAGGTTTTCATAGCACTTTCTCCCCGAGGATTTTGTCAGCCAGTTTTTCAGCGATCTCTTCTGGGCTGCCGCCTTCGATGATCTCGCAGGTCACTTCGCGGCTGGGCGGGTTCATGAGTTCGGGCCATTCCACGACTGCCACAGGCGCTTCGATGCCGAGATCGGCCAACGTCCAGGCCGGGATTTCGGCGCGGGAGGCCTTGCGGATGCCCATGAACGAGGGATAGCGCGGTTCGGCGAAATCTTTGGCGATGCTGAAGACAACCGGCAATTCGGCGCTGACGACTTGACGTCCCTCCTCGATGGCGTGCTCGACCTTGACGGTCTGGCCGCCCAGTTCGAGTTTGACGGTCAGGCCGAAGAAGGGCCAGCCGAGCACGCGCGCGGTCTGGGCGGGCGTGATGCCGGCATCGCCGTCGATGGCCTGGCGGCCAAAGAAGGTCATGTCCACGCCACCGACTTTTTGGATGGCGGCAGCCAGCACGCGGGCGGTGCCGCCTGTGTCGATCCCTGCCAGCGCCTCGTCGGAGACCAGGATGGCCGAGTCACAACCCATGGCCAGGGCGTGCTTGAGCGCCTCCTTGGCGTTCTCGCCGCCCATGCTGATGGCGATCACTTCGCCGCCGTGCGCTTCCTTTTGCTGGAGCGCCGCTTCCACGGCGAATTCATCCCAGGGGTTGATGACCAGCGGCGCATCGCCCCAGGAGACTTGCCCGTTCTCGACGACCACTTTGGCCGCCGAGTCAGGCACTTGTTTGATACAGGCTACGATTTTCAAGTCTTCCTCCTTTTTTGGTTAATTTCTGTATTAATTTGCCAAAGTTACATCTGCCACATTATTCGAGAGGGGTCCGAAAATTGGGTGTTGGGCGCGCGTACGCGCGCCCAACACCCAATTTTCGGTTATTTTTTTGCATATGACATGTTCTCCCGAGTTCGCAAACGGCACATCTGGTTATTTGATCTTAACCTGGCTGATCAGTTTGCCAGTCACCAGCTCGATCTCGCAGGCCTGTCCTGTCACCGCATACGCCGAAAGTGTGTCGCCATTCAACATGACGCGGTTATATAGGCCTCCCGATTCCGGCTTTTCCGCTTGCCAGACGATCTTGCCATCGTGCCCTACGCAGTACAGGT
>CAZLOC010000175.1:1531-4546 GCA_964560935.1 uncultured Anaerolineaceae bacterium
TCCGGCTTTTCCGCTTGCCAGACGATCTTGCCATCGTGCCCTACGCAGTACAGGTTTGATTCGTCCCGGGGAAAATCCCTGGGTTCTTCCAAAATCACCGACCCCACCATTGTCTGGATGGCTTTTTGGATTTGTGTGTGTAAAGGTTCGATCTCAGGCATAGGGTTAACTCATCTCGCAGCGTGGGATCACCCTCACCCTAACCCTCCTCCTCAGGGGGAGGGGACTTCCCCTCTCCCTGTGGGAGAGGGCCAGGGTGAGGGAAAGGATCACGCTTGCCACTCTTCTTCATCATACGCGGGCATCTCGCAGCGCAGCGGCTTGTCATCGCGTTCGCCGAGCGCATAGCCAGCCTGGATGATAGTCTGGACTTCGCTGGAGCCTTCATAGATGATGGCGCCACGGCTGTTACGCAGGTAACGCTCCACATCGTACTCGTCGCTGAAGCCGTACGCGCCGTGGATTTGGATGGCTTCATTCGCGGCATCGAACGAGGCTTCGGTGGCGAACTTCTTGCAATACGAAGTCTGCAGGGTGCTGCGCTGTCCCATGTTCTTCATCCAGCCCACCTGCAAATACAACAAACGCCCGATTTCATAATCCTGCTGCATCTTGGCGATCTTCTGCTGGATCAACTGGAATTCAGAGATCGGCTGGCCGAAGGCGCTGCGTTCCTTGGCATACTTCACGCTGGCCTCCAGCGAAGCGCGCACCAGCCCGGTCGCACCGGCACCGACGGTGTAACGTCCGCCGTCGAAGGCGGACATTGTGATCTTAAAACCCTCGCCCTCCTCGCCAATGCGGTTTGCCGCCGGGACTTCCACATCCTGGAAGTTGATCCAGCCGGTCGAACCAGCTCGCACGCCCAGCTTGCCATGCAAGTCGCCGCGTGTGACACCCTTCGAGTGCAGGTCTACAACAAAGGACGACAGCCGCTGGGAGGGTTTCTTCGCATCCGGATTTGTGACAGCGGTGACGAGCGCATAGTCCGCTTTGGAGGCCAGCGAGATCCACATCTTCTCACCATTCAGGACGTACGCATCACCCTGACGTTTGGCCTGCGTGTGCATGGCAGCCACGTCCGAGCCCATGCTGGGTTCCGTGAACGCGCCGCAGCCGATCTTTTCGCCTTTTGCCAGCGGGACGAGGAACTTCTGCTTCTGCTCCTCCGTGCCCCATTGGAAGACCGTCATGCCGCACAGCCCGACATGGACCGACATGACCACGCGCAGGGTGCTGTCCATTGCTTCGAGTTCCTCGCAGGCCAGGCCGAGCGAGATATAGTCCATGCCTTGCCCGCCGTACTTGACAGGAAAACAAATCCCCAGAATGCCGAGTTCGCCCATGCGCTCCAACACCCAGGGGATGGGTTCACCCTTACGATCAAATTCTTTGATAACGGGAGCAACTTCCTTTTGAGCAAAGTCGCGTACCATTTTTTGTACCATCAAATGTTCGTTGGAAAGGGAAAAGTCCACGTAGAGCTCCAGTGAGGGGATTTATCTCATTATAACTTAAAAACGCAAAAAACAACCGAACGGTCGGTAGGTTGATTGTTATTGGACTAACGCAGTCGAATGAAAAAACCCGAAAATAAGGGGTGGCGTGCGCAGCACGCCACCCCTTATTTTCGGTACTTTTCGTGAACTCATAAGACCTGTTAATAAAAAAATGCCCGGTCGGATTGTGCGGTATCCACCGGGCTTATGGAACATGGGTTTCTTTATCTGTCATCGTTTCTCAACACCCATGTTGCTCAACTCGTCTGCGTTGAACTGGGACAGGAACAAGTCCGCGCTAGCCAGGACGATGAGCAAAATTACAATCACAGCTGCAATAATGTACATGGCTGCCTCCTTTCTTATATTAGTATAACGATTTTGGAGCCAAAACGTTCCACTTCTTACAAATCCGAAAGTACTATTCCTGACAGTTTTGCAAATAGACCAGATTGATTAAATTTTATGCTCCAGCCGCCTCTCTTTGGTGGTAATGTTATGAATTAACATTGTTGATTTTGTAAGAAGACGGTTTCTTTCGACTATATGTTATGAATCCTGATGGAAGCGGATTAACTAAAATAAACAAAAACGAAAAAGAAATTATCATAACCCATCTTGGTCACCTGATGGGGACAAAATAGTTTATGCTTCAGAAAAAGGAAGCATTGCAGATGATATTTTCATCGTGAATTCTGATGGCACCAACGAAGTCAATTTAACTAACGATTCTGCAAGTGACGGTGAGCCTTCCTGGTCGCCTGATGGAGGAAAAATAGTGTGGGTATCTAACCGAAGCGGTTATTCCGAGATATATGTTATGAATTCAGACGGCACAAATTAAACGCAATTAACCTCTTTCAGGTCTGCCGTATTAGGGCCTAAGTGGTCGCCTGATGAAAAGTGTATTGTTTTTGCCTCAACCAAGGATCAGGAACTTTGGGAAATTTATGTTATGAAGTCCGATGGCACTGATGTTGTTCGATTAACAAAAAATGACACTTGGGATTTAAGACCTAAATTTACTCCTGATGGTACCAAAATCAGTTGGGACAGTTGCTGTTTCAATATATCCATAATGAATCTTGATGGTTCTGGGGTTGTGAAACTTTATTCTGAATTCGAATGGGATCATGATTGGAGACCGTAAAGGCAACCATCGTAAATCTGCGATAGAAATATATTCTCAACTTACAATTTTCAACTTCCAAACTTCTTCGGTAAATTATCAAAAACTCCCACGCGAATGGGAGCTTTTGATTTACAAACAGTTTTACCGCTATTACTGCACCAGCGCGGGTTCGGGGACGACAACTGCCATGATCAGGTAGGCGATCAGGATGCCCGGCCCGGTCAGGAAGAAGCCCAGTACGAACAGTAAGCGGACCACAGTCGGGTCGATGTGCAGGTATTCACCCAGCCCAGCGCACACACCGGCAATCATGCGGTTGGTTGTGCTGCGTGTCAGTTGCTTATAGTCAGTGTTCATTGCGTACTCCTTTCGTAATGTGTTCTA
>CAZLOC010000175.1:4646-8046 GCA_964560935.1 uncultured Anaerolineaceae bacterium
CGAATCATAAATTGTGAATGTGACCGATGTAATTCCATCCCCATTCATTATACCAATTGCAGGATCCCAGGCTTCGGCTTCGAATTTCGTGTCTGCGGTATTTGTAATGACAGTTCCGTCGCTGGGCGGGAGGATAATATCCAGGTATGTTAGTGCGGGGATGACAAAAGTGCGTGTGATCGTTTTTGTCTCACCTGCATCGGTGAGCATTGTGGCTTCTAAAGTATAAGTGTCACTGCTCAACAGGACGCCTGCTGAGGCTGCGTCGCTACAGTTATTATTTCCGCCAAAGGCGCAATAAGAGGAAGCCGTATCGACATAAGTGTGAATTATGTTTCCAATCGAGTCATAGAGCGTGAACGTGACCGATGTGATGCCATCTCCATTGTTGGCGCCAACAGCCGGATCCCAAGCTTCGACTTCGAATGTTGTATCATCATTGCCGGTAATGGTTGCGCCATCGCTGGATGGGTTGATGATTTCCAGGTGCGCCGGTTCAGGCGTGGCAGGTGGAATTGGGGTCGGAGGGATAGGCGTAGGAGGTATAGACGTAGGAGGTATAGGCGTAGGCGGTTCTTCTTCTGGCGGTTTTGTAGGTTTTGGAGGCGGGGGAGGCGGGGACGGCGGAATCACTATCGATGTAGACGGGATGGGCGTATTGGGGACAATCACAACCGGGTTTTCCGTGAGAGCTGTTTCAGGAATTGTTGTCTCAACTGCTACTGTTGCTGGAGCAGTTGAAACCATTTGTGTGGACCCGGCAGGGGCAGTCACAGATGAAACCGGAGTTCGCAGGGACCCAACCAGGGTTGCCATCCGGTTTTCTGGTACGGAAGCAGGATCAAGGTCCTGAAGGAGATCGAGAATGATACTCAGGCTAACGTCCCCAACGGGTGCATGGAAATCCGGGCTGTAATCGGCTGTTTTGGTCGCATTAATGGAGTACGGGATCGATTCATCTCGCGAGAGATCGTATAGCGGACGGATGGACTGGGTGGCCCACACATAAAGCAAACAAATGCCGATCAAAAGCAAGATCAAAAAAAGCAAGAGGCGCGATGAGTGCGGCTCTTTCTCATTCTGCTGGTTCATTGCCATTCCTTTGCATGAATTCCAGGAATGTATCAAATACCTGCGGGTCGTAAAGCGTTCCCCTGCCTTCTCCAAGCACCTTTAAGGCTTCTTCGACAGAGCGAGCCGGGTGGTATGGACGCTCGGAGCGAATTCCGTCAAACTGGTCTATCACCGTGAATATGCGTGCTTCCAGTGGGATTTCAGTGCCTTTTAACCCGCGTGGGTAGCCGCTGCCATTCCAATATTCGTGGTGACAGTATGGGATGTTGATGGCTTTTTCAAGAAATTCGATATCTTTCAGAAACTCGTAGGCTGCCGTTGGATGTTTACGGATGATTTCCCATTCTTCTTTTGTGAGTGTGCCGGGCTTGTGAAGGATACTGTCCGGGATCGTAAGCTTCCCAATGTCATGCAGGAAAGCCCCGCGACGGACATGCACCAGTTCATCTTCAGAAATTCCCATTATCCTGGCGAGCTTGAGGGTAAGATCGACAACCCGGTGAGAATGGCCCAGTGTTTCATAGTCACGCGCTTCGAGGGTTTTGGCCCAGCCTTCAATAGTGCTGTCGTATGCCGATATCAGGTCTGCACGGGATTTTTGAAGCCGCCCGACCATGAGGTTAAATTCCCGGGTGAGACTGGCAACTTCGTCGTGACCTGTAGAGCTAATCCGTACTCCCAGGTCCCCTTCAGCAATTGCGGATGCAGCTTTTTCCAGTTGCAGAATGGGTCGGCTGATGATAGTCGAGATAAAAATGCCTATTGTAATGACCAGCAGAGCCGCTACGGAAACTAATGTGACCACTCTGAGCCAGGCGGGCTTGCCCATACGGACGAGAAAGTTCTGTGAGAAGGATGCGCCCATGACTCCGAGATTCTGCCCGCGCGCCTTCCATGCTCCCATGATTTCGCTGTATTGAATGTCCGCAACAGTAAGTGTACGGATTGTGCTGGCGCTGTTTTGTCCTTCGATCACTCCAAGCGACGTCAGCGGCCCGAGCACTGGTTGTTCAAGGAGAGTGGTTGCAACTGTCTGTCCCATTGTGTTGTACAGAGTGATTTGCGCCAGGGTCTCTTCGCGCAGTTCTTGAGCCAATTTGTCTGTGGAGCGTCCGATCAATACCGCTCCTACCAAGGACTGGTTTTCGTCTAAAACCGGCCCACAGATGAAAAGGTAATTCCCATAAGGGGTTTCGTGGTAAGCGGCAAATTTATCTCCGCGCTCATCGCCTTGTCTTTGAATAACAAGTTGCACAATTGGCCAGGGACGCATCTGGTCGTCTCCCTGGGTGTAGATGTATTCCTCGATTAATCCGCCCGGACGGTGGTACATGGAAAGAACAGAGACGCCATCAATTCCAAGAATAATCACGGCATCTTCCTGGGTATTGACCGCCAGAGGCAACGCGAGATTGCGAAGCGTGGATGTATCCTGGTTGGTGATGGCATCTGGCATCCCACTTGTATTGGCCAACAAGCGCAAGGTTTCGAGCATCTGGTCTTCCTGGCGTACCATGCCTTCATTGGCCAGTTTCCCTACTTCGATCAGTTGATTGACGAATCGTTCTTGTATGGAATCGGACGCCACCTGCCAGGCCATGTACCCAGCTGCGATGGCGAGCGCCAATGCCAGCAGCAGGAATGGCAGGATGATTTTTGTGCGGATCGATACGAATCGATTTGGGGTCAAACGTTTCATATTATGACAAGTCATGGCTGATTATATGACAGGCTTGACCTACATTTCCCTTGCAATAAGCATACAAATTTGTTTGGAATGCTCTATTGGTTAAGACCGTCCCGCAGGTTTATTGCGTATGCGGGTCCGAATTACGGAAACCTGCGGGACGTTTTACATAAGTGAAGTTAATCAATTTTAGTGAACATCAATGGTATTTCCTGCTTTCCAGGTAATTTGCAACGGACGCGTAGAGTAAAAACACACCGATCGCCAGCAAAAATATCCCCTGCCAGCCCAGCCAGCGGATTTGCATGAAACCAAATCCAACAAAGAGGATACCCACAAGGAAATAGAAGATGGCGTTACGGCGATATACCGAGCCAACCCGCCCGGCTTGCAGCAGGTTACGTGCCATCAACGCATCGAGTGCGCGCACCTGTTCTTCGTGACGGTCCTTGCAGGCCAGGCTGTCATCTACGTCCGCTGCGCAGGCGATGCATAGTCCACGTTGGCAATGTTTGCACAGGCCGACTGCCGGTTGGTTGGGGTGGTAGTAGCAGTTCACCTGTTATTCTCCAATCATTTGCAGTACCAGTTCCCGGTGACGCGCGCGGATGTCGAAATCCACATAAATGACCTGCTGCC
>CAZLOC010000176.1:0-8020 GCA_964560935.1 uncultured Anaerolineaceae bacterium
CTTCCATTTCTTCAACCTGCTCAATGCTTTCAAAGAACGACCCTGCCATACCCCGATGTCATTGTCCATCAAATCCGGGCGTAGCTGGATTTCGAGTTTACGACCCTCTGCGATCGGTTCAGCGGTTTCCACGGCGCGCTCCAGCGGGCTGGAATAGATTGCCTTTAGAGGCACATGTTTCAGCGCTTCAGCCAGGTCGGCGGCCTGCTGGCGTCCGCGCTCGTTGAGATGGACGCCGGGCAGGCGGCCAGCCATCTTCCCGGTTTTGACATATTCATTTTCACCGTGACGGATGAGCAAAAGTAAAGGCATATTATCCTTTTATTTCCCTGAGGAAGAGATCAGATATGACAGGGATTATAAGCGAAACTATTCCAACGCCAACGCGATAGCCTCGTCCAATGTTATCCCCCGCCCTGCATCATAAGCGACTCCAAATGCAGATGAACCTATTTCCGCCACGATCGCGGCGATATCGCGATCCACATCCGCCTGCTCAAGCAGTGGACGCGCATTGGGGATTCTTTCACGCGTTGCATCCGCCCAGCCGATCAACTGCGCGGCTTGTTCAGGTTTGCCAGTGGCAATATATACACCCGCCAGCCCCTCCAACACAAAGACAACGCCAATGGAGTTTTTATTTTTTTGGAAGCCCTGAGCGCTTTCGGAAAAGATTTGGCGCGCCTCCGTCAAATTCCCTTCACGCAAAGCAACATAACCCAAATAAGAGCGAAACCAATTATAGGGTTGTTTAGAGCCTGATGACTCCGCGCCGCTTATGCCCTCTTGCAGGAAGGCGCGCGCCTGTTCAAAATTCCCTCGCATGAGCGCAATCCGTCCATAAGATATGAGAGACCACTCCGAAGGCGGTCTGTTTTTAAAGCGCTGGTTCAATGTGAGAGTCTCATCGAATAGTTTTTGCGCCGTCTCAATATCGCCATTCAACAGGATATACCATCCCAACGCATTTAGCCCATCTATCAAGGAACCCCAATCCTCTACCTGGCGGAAAAGCGTAACGGCTTCCTCCCAATACGCGCGGGCGCGCCTGGGGTCGCTATGATCCCAGCCCAACGCCAACAGCACATCTGCCTGCCTGTGCACGTCGCCAAGAGTTTTCGATAACGCCAGGGCTTGTTGAAGCAGTTCCACGTCCGTTTTGCCCCCTATAAAGCCCAGCAAAATAAGCGCGTCCACTTCGCCATATTGATCCCCGCAGGCGCGGCATAATGCCAGGCACTCTTCTCCCGTGGATCGCGCGAGCGTAGATTGTTCCATGCCATCCAGTATGTGACCTTGCGTGTTCAACGCTTTGATCCGCGCGTGCGGATAAGCATTTGATTCCGCTTTCCGGGTAAATTTATCCGCCCAGCGTTGCCCTTCCTGTAAATCGTAATACCAGAAACGCCCCAGCCTACCGAAGAGAAACAGCCCCGCTTCCACAGCATTGTTCTTATCAGCCCACTCCAATGCGGTGCGGATGTTGTCAAGCTCATCCTCCAAACGCGCCAACCACTCCGCCTGCGCTGGACCTCTCAACGCGGTTTCGGCTTGTTTCGAGACCTCCAGAAAATATTTCAAATGCCGATTTCGGATGTCTTCGACCTCACCCGCATCGACAAGTTTTTCACGCGCGTATTGACGCATCACCTCATGGAAGTGATACCGCCTCTCGCTACCCGCTTCCCTCACCTGCACTTGCGCCAGGTGCAAGTGTCGGTCAAACTCAGGGCGAGTCTGATCCAGCACAATGAGCGACTTCTTCACGAGGGAACTGGTCAGACCTAAAACCTCACCGTCACAGACCGCCCGCGCCGATTCAAGAGTCCAGCCACCTGCAAAGACAGAGAGTTGACGCATAAACGTTTGCTCCGATTCTGTCAGCAAGCCCCAGCTCCAATTGATGGAGGCGCGTATGGTTTGTTGGCGCGGCAAGGCAGTGCGACTGCCGCCTGTGAGCAGGTTGAAACTCTCCTCCAGTTGGTCTGCAATCTGCTTTGTGGAAAACATGCTCACCTTTGCCGCGGCTAATTCAAGGGCGAGGGGAATGCCGTCGAGACGGGAGCAGATTTGGGCGACGAAAGAGGCGTTGTCCAGCGTCAAAGAAAATTCCGTTTGTGCAAGTTGGGCGCGTTCCTCGAACAAGCGCACAGATTCGTAATCCTTAAAGTTTTCGAGTAACAGTTGAACATTGGGTAATTCAAGCGATGGGACGCGATAGATTGCCTCGCCTGTGATACCCATTGGCTCGCGGCTGGTGGCAAGGATTTTTAGGTTGGGACAATTCTTCAAGAGCGTATCGGCTAAGTGAGCACAGACATCCAGCAAATGCTCGCAGTTATCTAGGATGAGCAGGATGGTTTTCCCGCGCAGGAAGTTGACAAGTAATTCGATGAGGGGAATATCAGATTGCACGGCAAGACCAAAAACCTTGGCAACTGTTTGCGATAGAAGCGCAGGATCGCTGAGCGGAGCCAACTCCACCAGCCAGACGCCGTGAGCATAATCTGCCAAGACCTGCCCGCCTATTTTCAGTGATAGGCGCGTTTTACCAATCCCGCCCGAACCTGTGAGCGTGACATGGCGATGCTTGTTAATGAGTGTGATGATCTCAAGCCCCTCTTTTTCGCGCCCGATGAAGGTGGTTATTTGAGCAGGTACATTTGTTATCGGGTTGGTTTGGAAAAAAACCGCTTGTTTAATAGGGAGATCAGTTAGACCGCGAGCAAAAGCAACCCATTGTGACCGTTCATGTTCAGGGACGCCAACTTTTTCCAGCAGAATAAGTGCCAGTTCCTTCGATGGCTTCAACACGTCAGCTTCAATGCGACGCAGGGTTATTCGGGCGCATCCAGCCTGGTCAGCGAGCACCTGCTGGGTCAAATCCAATATACGACGCTGTTGGCGCAGCCACGCTCCGAAAGTAATCTTTTCTGACATAGCGTTATCTATTGTATCCCTGTTTGTATCCCTTTTGGCATTACGTGTAATTTAGCAGTCTGATAAATTATACATACCCAAACGATACCCGCTCATACTTGTAATTGTGTAAATTTCAGAGTGCTGCGTAAGTATTTGAACCGCAACCCTGAATTATGAAGGCAATTGGCTAGATATAAATTCAGGAAAATTTGCAAGAAGCAGTAGGAGCGCTGAGCGGAGCATACCATGCAGAGATATGGTGTTTCTTCGCTATCAAATTTAGTAATAAAGGAGAATGAAATGAAATCAAAGTTTTTTTTGGCTGGTTTGCTGCTGCTCTCAATAATCCTTGCGGCATGCGGTTCCACCGATAGCTCCAGGTTCCCAACTGGAAAATTCGTGAAATCGGGCAGTGGGAACTATGGGCTCATTTTCAACGAAGATGGAACCTTCTCTGTCTTTAGCGGCGGTATGACGTTGTTAAATGGCACGTACAGCGTGGATGGCGACATTTTCACCGAAGAGTCCAACACTGGCGGCTGTGTCTCTCCCATGAAGTTCAAATATACGTTCGATGAGACGAACCTTACCTTCAATTATATTGGCAATCCGGAGGATGACAATGCGTGCGATGGGCGCAAGGCTGATTTCAATAACCAGACCTACACCCTGACACAATAATATTTCCCTTATTTTTTAGGCTGGTCTCGTAAATAAGATAAGACGGCAGTCATTTTAGAATGCCCGCCGTCTTATTGAATCGCTCATTCCTTATTTCAACACATTCACAACATTCCTGCCGCTTGCCCCGCAGGGTACAGTATCTTAATCCCCGTATAATCTTCTCGGTTGGGAAATTCATTACGATTATGACTTACGCAGTTCGCGAAAAGATATCAAAAATAAGGGTGACGTGCTGCGCACATCACCCTTATTTTCGGGCTTCTCTCATTCAACTGCGTAACTCCTGACGATAATAACAATCCCAATAGCTAAACGCCCTTTGCCTTGTCTTTTCGTAGAAATCTGGATTCGCTTTCAAGAATTCCTTGTAGCAGACTATAGTCTGCATTCCGTGTAATCTGTGATTTACTGAAATTGCGAACCAACGCCTGGCCAGCTTGCCTGTCTTAACAAAATCGTTCTCGCCATGTCGGATCAGCAAAAAAAGCGGCATCCAGGGCTCCTATTTTTTCTGGCTGAGCGAACGGGAAAAAAGGTTTTTCGGTGAAGGAAAAACTCCCTGCTCCGTGGAACGAACCTCTTCCACCGAGAGGAAAGCGCCTGGCAACACGCGGTGGAAAATGTCGATCACCACTGGCAAGTCTTGCCGTTTGAGTGTCGTATAAATAATTTTGACCGTTCCTGTACTACCCTGACCGTCTACAGATGTAATCCCAAAACCGGCATCGTACAGTGTTTCGATCAGCTCTTTCGGGTCACGGCGAATGATCGCCCGGATCGTAACCGTCCCCATCGCTAGCTTATTTTCAAGGAACATGCCGACGAACGTACCTGTGGCAAAACCGCCTGCATATCCAACGTATGCAGCCACGTTTTGCGCATGTTTCACCAGCGAGGAGACAGCCACGATCCAGACAAATGTTTCGATGAAACCCAGCACAGGAGCCAGGTTGCGCAGGCCTCGCGAGGTAAAGATGATGCGCAAGGTTCCCAGCGTTACATCGAACACACGCGCCAGGAAGATCAACAGAGGCAAGCCAACCCAAACATACCAGTCAAAGTCAGATGGAAGTATGCTAAGAGAATTATCCATAAGCCAATTTTATCAGTCTAGAAGCCCTTCGCGGACAAATGCAGTTAATTCGCTTACGCTATACTGCTCGATGCCCAGCTTGTCCAGGGTACGGCCGCGTCGCCAGTAGTCGGTACGATGGATGAAATCCGCCAGACGGATCATGCTATCCATGCCACGCACGCTGACGCCGTAACGCATACCCAATGCTGCCATCGGCACGAGGCTCATGGGGACATCCTCAAAAATATAACGATGCTTGAGTGTATTGGGGGCCTTGATCCCATAGTAGCCTGGCTGGTTATGGATAGCTTCATGCAAATCATCGCCATGTGTATCATACGCAAGTTGCAGCCATTCCAGAGAAGTACGAGCACGGATACCAAGAGATGAAGCAACAGTAACCCGTTCGCGATCAAGCACTTCCAGGATGCGCGCAACACTTGGCGTTACACCATCGATATAGAACTCGAAGTCACCATGAGTAGCCTCGATACGACCCGCGTTCAAAATCGTAATGGCCGGGTGAAAAATGGCTCCCATATTGTTGAGTCCCGTGTGCAGGACATCGATCCCATCAATAAACTGAGGATACGCAGGTTGTATGGCATCAAGCACAAAAGACGTTTTTGTGGCCGGCAAAGCCGCCAACGGGACAGCTTCCTTGATGCGAAAAATGCGTGACTGCGCGGGACCGTCGGCGCGGCTGGCATAGATGAAAGTCTCGGCTTCGGCCACCACGAACTCGGCCTGGCAGCCACAATCACGCACCACTTTATTGAACTCGATCGCGCCGCACGTGCGCCCCGGGTGCAAAATGACGATCTGTCCGTCCTTGAGATAAGGGGCCATATTGGTGGCAATATTAATATGCGCTGATGATGGCACAACCACCATGAGTACATCCGCGTGTTGAACGGCTTCTTTTATGTCCGATGTAACCAGCGCCAGGCGCGCAAAACCGTGCGGCCCACCCTCGCCACTTTCCAGGTCGATACCCATGCGGGCTTTGATTCCATGAACATGTTCCGGAGTGCGATTGTATAAAGCGACCTCGAAGCCCATCAGAGCCAGGTGTGCGGCCATCGCCCGGCCGCCGTGACCGGCGCCAATTACGGAGTATCGTTGAATCTTTGTCATGCTGCCCTCCTTGGAAGCAATCTGTTGCAAAAGTTAAGAGTATCTTCACAAAAAGAAGGGGGAAGTGGGCTTACCCCCCACCCCCGTTTTATTGAAAAGATTCACTAAGAGAGATATTTTTCGAGACGTTCCTGCTCAGATACCGGTTTCCCGGCAGCATCAATTACGACGCAGGCCCCGCGTTCATCGACGCGGGTGATGATCTCGCCACGCGCATATTCGTTGTTGCCCAATTGTGGCGCGTCCAGGATCCCCAGGGACACGGATTTGGCCAATGTAGCGGGATCAGTCCAGGGGTCCGAAAGCGAGGCGGGCGCAATCGACTTGATCGCCTCGAGCGTGACCCGGGCCTGCTCCACCAGTTCAACCTTTCGCGCCATCACTTCCGGGTCTGCCGTTAAGTCCGGCTGCCCCATGGCATTTTCAATGGCACGCCGCGCCATGCGCGCCGCTTCGATCACGTCCTGCCCCGTAGCTGCATGGTCGGCTTCGGTGTGCCCGACGATATGGATGATGTCCGGTCGCAGCGCCATTTGCAGGTAGATGCTGGCCGAGAGATGCGCCCGCGCGGCGTTGATCTCGACCGGGTAACTGAGCAGCCCGGTGCGGGTTTGTTTGTAGATAGAGAATCTACCCTCACCCCCGGCCCCTCTCCCTGGAAGGGCGAGGGGAGCCACAAGCTCCAGCACAGCCAGCATCTTGGCCAGATCCATTTTGTCGGAGAGTTCCGCCGGGCTGTTGAACATCAGTTGTGCGATGTAATCCTGCACACCAAAGGCGCGCGCATTGTAAGCCGACAGGAAGGCCGAAACGACGAAAACCACATCCGGCGCATCGCGCATGCCCCAGTGATGAGGTTCGTTCAGTTCCACCGGGATGCCGCGCTCACCGTAGAAAGCCATCACTTTTTGATGTTCGCGAATGGAGCCTTCCAAATCCCAGGGACCGCGCCCGTCCATGGCGTTGAACCAGAACAGCGGAATGGCGCACCAGGCAATGTTGATGGTCTCGATATACATCTCGGCCAACTCGAGAAAGTCATCTGTGCCGGAGTAGGTGCGCTGTAAGGGGAAATTGCCGCGGCGGCTGGCCTGATACAGCGCGCGATAATCGTCAGGGCTGCGCACCGGTACTCCGCCCGCGCCTGTCCGGCGCGGGTCCTGGCGCTCCGGGTGGAAGAAGTTCGCCTGCGCATCCTGGTCGATGCCCAGCGAGATCACATCCAGCACCTTTGCTTCGGCGATCTGCTCGATCCCCCGGATCGTGGCTTGCATGGTAGGTAAGCCAAAGTGGTGGCGCAAGATCGGATACGGGGATTTCCAACGGATACGTTCGGCCGTTGTTTGCGGGAAGTCATCCGCGCCCATTTCGTGCGTCCCCCCCTTGAGATAAGCCAACACTTCCTCGACCGGCTGCGTACCGTCGAAGGAACGCTCGAAGAAGCCGATCTTCTCGGCGCGTTCTACAACCGGCGGTGTGCCGCCAAACGCAAAGCGGACGCCAGATTCGTGCAACTCAGAGGCTTCTTCGGCGAATTGTCCCAGCAAACGTTCCCCGGTCTCCGGCGTCAGCCGGTACGAAACGCCGACCAATACCTGGTCGCCATTCGCTTCCGCTTGCGCCTGCCGGACGGCGTCCAACATCTTCTTGGGAGCCACAGCCGGGCCGAGGAAGATAGTTTTCCAACCAGCCTGCTCCGCCAGGCGCAAAAATTTCGAAACACCGGCCACGTGGACACATTCGCCCAACGCACCAGCGACGACAGTTTTCATGGCAACTCCTTTCTACCACTCATCTTAAACAGGCCTTACGCAGTTCACGAAAAGACAACGAAAATAAGGGGGGGGCGGGCAACGCCCGTTCAATTGCGTAACTACTGTTAAATCATCAGAAAATGGCAATTATCACAACACAAAATGCGCTTCTTATTCAACTTTAACTTGCAAAGCAAGCATATACCTCCCTTAAAAGGTTAATCCAAACACAATTTAATTTATAGCACCCAACAGGGGCTGATAGAAACAAAACCGGAGGATGTCAGACGTACAACGATGAATCGTGCCTGCGTTGCCTGTCGTGCCCCCGAGGTGAAGAAATTATAACATAGGGAAAGGTGTGTGATTGCACGACACCATTTTGAACGCTTTCCGCTTATTCCTCACCTAACTCTTCTGCGATATTCTCAAACTGCAACAACGCCGC
>CAZLOC010000177.1:0-8004 GCA_964560935.1 uncultured Anaerolineaceae bacterium
CCATCACCGACCCAATGAAGTACACGCTGCATATCCGCGCCACCGACCTGCTGCGCGGATGTGATGCAAATGCCTTGCGCTATTTGAAATACTATCGGGCGTACCCGCCGGAGAAATCTGTCTGAGCAAGGGCACCAACTTTCTGACCTACGCGCGACATCCCCGCCCCAACCATGCAGGAAGCAATAGCCGCAAAAATGGTAGCTTATGTGAAGGTTTCGTTCTATAATATCGAATAGCGGAGCGGTCAACCGCCTGCCTTGTAGGCATCCGGTATCGCACCCTGACGTCACATTTTCTCGATCAAGGAGGATCCCATGGGCGACAAAGGCAGTAAAGACAAAGGCAAAAAGGAAAATAAGAAAAAACCAAAACTTACCCAGAAGGAAAGGAAAAAGCTAAAAGAGGAAAAGAAGAAAAACAAATAACCTTTACATCCCCTATAACAAGCCCCCATTCCATGAATAGGAAATGGGGGCTTTCGATTACAAATATCCGTAGCGCCGCCCCGGCCTTGCCTGCACCGTGCGCAGGCAGGGACGGGACAGAGGGTCCTGACCCGTTGACGGGACTCCAGGGGGATGCTATACTCAAGGCCTATTGTGCAAAATATCACAATAAAACAGGGATTAAACCATAAGAGGAGCAATGGAAACACAAACGAACATTACAATACAAGATACCACAGCCAATCCAGCCCCGCTTGGGTTACTTGGTTTTGGCATGACCACCGTGCTGCTCAATCTGCACAACGCCGGGGTGTATGAACTTAGCTCTATGATCCTCGCCATGGGCATCTTCTATGGGGGGATTGCGCAAGTGATTGCCGGTGTTCTAGAAATGAAGAAGAAGAACACGTTCGGCGCTACCGCTTTTGTTTCTTATGGCTTTTTCTGGCTGACGCTGGTCGGATTGCTGGTGATGCCGAAGATGGGTTGGGCTGAAGCATCTTCGAACAGCGCTATGATTGCCTATCTGTTGATATGGGGTCTGTTCACGGGTTGCATGTTTATCGGCACGCTCAAATTGAGCCGGGCTTTGCAATTTATCTTTGGTTCCTTGACCATCCTGTTTGTGTTACTGGCTGTGGGTGATGCCACCGGCAGCGCCCTGATCAAGCAAATTGCCGGCATCGAAGGAATAATTTGCGGCTTTTCCGCCATCTATACGGCTGTGGCGCACATACTCAACGAAACATACCAAAAAACTGTGCTACCGATGTAGCGGACAGGAACGCGGACTCACCCCTCCCACACCCTTTCGATCACCTTCTTGACCTTCGCCTCATACAACCGAATCAACTCGCGATTGCCTTCGACAATGGCGCGCTCGGACTCGATGCGGGCAACGATTTCGCGTTAGATTTCCAGTGGCGGCAGGGGAATTTCGAGTTGCTTGATTTCAACTAAAGATACAGGAAAACCACCGTTCCGGCAATATGGAAATCATTGCGATTTTTACAAGCCATTCTAAATCCAATCCCCCTCCCCACCTATTGACACACCTCTCATCTACAGTTTCCCCGGTACGGTCATCCTATCTCCCATTGACACCCCCTCCATTTACCAGTATAAGCACCCCCATGAAACTGTTCCGTACAACCTTCGGTCTGCTGATGGCGTTCGTTCTCAGCGCCTGCAGCGCTGTTCCGCTCTCCTTCGGGGTGACAGCCACGCCGTCTGAAACATCTACGCCTCCAGCCCCGCCCCCGCCGACCGGGACAGCCACGCCGATGCCCGTGCCGACCGTCCCGCCGCTCACGCGCATCCAGAGCGGCGAACAGGCCCTGTTCTACGGGGATTACGAAACCGCGCGCAGGGAATTCGAATCCGCGTATCGAGACGGGGACAGTGCCCTGGTCCGGGCGGCTGCGCTGTGGGGGCTGGCGCGCACCGAATATGCAGATGGACGCCCCGGCACGGCGCTGACGCCGCTGCAGCAAATCGTCACAGAATTTCCCGATTCGCCCTTTATCCCCTATGCAAACTTCTTGATGGGAAAGGCCAACCACGAGCAGAGCCGTTACCAGGAAGCCGCGGCCAACTACAGCGCCTACCTGGAAATGCGCCCGGGCGTTCTGGATGCTTATGTCCAGGAGTTGCGCGGCGATGCCCTGTTCGACAACGGGGGGTTCGCCGAGGCGCTGGAAGCTTACAACGCGGCGATGGCTGCTCCGCAAATTGGCGACACACTCCTGGTCGAGATCAAAGTCGCCCGGACGCGCACGAAGATCGGTGATTTCGGTTCAGCTATTTCGACCTACGACGCTATCTTTGCCCGCACCGACAACGATTACATCAAGGCGCAAATGGATTATCTGGTCGGGTTGGCTCATCGGGAACTCGGCCAAAGCGACCTGGCGAACGAAAGATTCCTGCACGCCGTTGAAAACTACCCGCTTTCGTATTATTCTTACTTGGCGCTGCTGGAACTGGTGAGCGCAAATGCGCCCGTCAGCGAGCTGGACCGCGGGCTGGTGGATTATTTCGCCGGGCAATACGATGTCGGGTTGGCCGCCTTCAATCGTTACATCGACGCCGGATTGGATAGCGACGGCACAGCGCGTTACTATCGCGCCCTGACACAGCGCGAATTGCAGAACTATGAAATCGCCATCCGGGAACTTTCGGAGTTCATTGCCAATTACCCCGACCATCCCCGCTGGGCCACTGCCTGGGGTGACAAAGCCTACACCCAATGGTTTTACACGGGGGACTATCGGAACGGGGCGCAGACCTACCTTGACTTTGTAGCCGCGGCTCCTATCCGGCCCGAGGCTGCGGACCACCTCATGAGCGCGGCGCGCATCCTCGAGCGTGACAACCGCCTCGAAGAAGCGGCGGGGGCCTGGCAGCGCGTGGCGGATGAATATCCCGACAATTCACAGAGTACGCAGGCCTTGTTCCTGGCGGGCATCGCGCAATATCGCCGGGGTGATTACCACCTGGCCTTGCCCCTCTTCCAGCGCAGCCTGCTGCTCTCCACAGAGAAGGGGGACCAGGCGCGCGCATACCTGTGGATCGGCAAAACCCAGGGACAACTGGGCGACGAAGCCGCGAAACAGACCGCCTGGCAGCAAGCTCAAGCCATCGATCCAACCGGCTACTATAGCGAACGCGCCCGCGACCTGTTGATCGGCCGCGCCCCCTTCGAACCGCCCTCTACATACAACATTGAACTCGACCTGGAAGCGGAACGCGCCAATGCAGCAGCCTGGGTGCGCGTCACCTTCGACCTGCCGCCCGGCACCGACCTGGAGGGTCTCGGTCCGCTGGCTGGCGACCAGCGTATTGTCCGCGGAACGGAATTCTGGGAATTGGGTTTGTACGAAGAGGCCCGCCTGGAATTCGAAGACTTACGCGAAGCCGTCAGCGCCAGCCCGGAAAACAGCTTCCGGTTGACAAATTATTTGCTCGACCTGGGCCTGTACCGACCGGCTATCTTTGCCGCCCGGCAAGTGTTGACACTGGCTGGTCTGGACGAGCACGCTACTTCGCTAAGCGCGCCGCCCTACTTCAATTACGTTCGTTATGGAACATATTACGCTGATTTGATCGTCCCAGATGCGGAAGCGCAGGGCTTGCATCCGTTGTTTCTGTTTAGCGTCGTCCGCCAGGAAAGCCTCTTCGAGGGGTTTGTCCACTCTACAGCAGGAGCGCGCGGCTTGATGCAGATCATCCCTAGCACAGGGGCGAGCGTGGCCCGGTCGATTGGCTGGCCGATAGCCTTCGACCCCGAAGACCTGTACCGCCCCTACGTCAGCGTGCGACTGGGAACGCAGTACATGGCCTCCAACCTGAGGTCGTTGGGCGGCGATACCTATGCTGCCCTGGCGGCTTACAATGCCGGGCCGGGTAATGCTTCTGTCTGGAAGGAACTGGCGGGAGACGACCAGGACCTGTTGCTGGAAGTTGTCCGCTTCCAGGAAACGCGCGATTATATCCGCTTCATCTACGAGATTTACACCATCTACCGGACGCTTTACAGCCCGGTCAATTAACGTATCTTCTCAAAAAGAAGGGGGGATGTGGGGTGTTGGGGGATGGCTACGCCATCCCCCAACACCCCACGCCCCGATTTATTGAGAAGATACCAATTAACCCCCAAAATATAATTCGAAAAACTGGCCGCGTCGCAGCCAGTTTTTTTCACGCGTTATTCAATATTCTCCACAATCCTCTTATGCAGCGTCTCGGCATCCAGATCTAGGACCGAGATCAACTTGTCCCTGCCTGCCCCCCCGGCTACGATTTCAATGCGCGATTTTGCAACGCCCAATACATCCGACAAAAATTTGACCAGTTCCTCATTGGCCTGCCCTTCTGTGGGCGTCGCTTTGATGTGGATTTTTATAGTACCGTCGTGCATAGCGCCGACGATCTGGTTTTTACTGGCACGCGGCGTCACGCGTACAGCCAGCGCAGCGCCTTTTTTCCCATCATGGAGTCGGAAACTTCTATCGGCCATAATCACCTCAGAGTGTATAGAAATGTAATCAATACAGAAGACAATATCTGTACCAAGATAATTAAGATTAAAGGGCTGAAATCAAACATCCCTATCAGGGGCACCACCCTACGGATAGGAGCCAGGAGTGGCTCAACGATATTGTCAATTGTTCGCCTTAGCGGGTGGTAAGGATCCATGAAATAGGACAGGATCACCTTGACGATCACCAGCAGGATAAGAAACTGGGAAAGGATATTGATCAGACGCACCAAAATCGAAATTGCCATTTATCTCCTTAGGGAGCAGGGCGGGAGCCTACGATTGCCGTCCCAATTCGGACGAGGGTCGCGCCTTCCTGGACAGCCACTTCGTAATCAGCGCTGGTGCCCATAGAGAGTTCGCGCCAGTCTGCCTGAGGATAGCGGGCGGCCAGATGGTCACGCAGCAGGCGCAGGGTCCGGAAATAGACACGCGCATCTTTGGGATCTGTTTCCAACGGAGGCATGGTCATCAATCCGCGGATTTCGAGATTCTTCAATCCCAAAATCGCCTCGACCTCCGGATAGAGCGCCGGCCAGTCCTTTTCATGCGCAGCAGTCCAGCCAAATTTGCTCTCTTCGCCTCCAACGTTGAATTCCAGCATAACTGGCAGGACGCGTCCGGCTTCCACCGCCATCCGATTGAGACGTTCTGCCAGTTTCAGGCTATCCAGGGATTGTAAAAGGTCAAAGTGCTCGATCACCAGGCGCGCTTTTCGGCTCTGCACGTGGCCGATCATATGCCATTCTACACCAATTTCAGGCTCGACAGCTAACACTTTACTTACACTTTCTTCAGGGTAGTTTTCGCCTAGAATTCGCGCGCCCGCCTGCACAGCCGCCTGGACAACCTCGAGCGGCTGCGCTTTTGTGACCACCACCAGCCGCACGGATGCGGGCTCGCGGCCACTGGCTCGAGCGGCAGCAGTAATGCGTTCGAGAGTATCTTGATAACGTTCGCGGATTTGTATAACGAGTGTTTCCATCCCTGATATTTTACACGATGTATTGGTGAGTGTTTAGCAATTCAAATTCACTGGGGATAAACAGGGATGAACAAGGATTTTCTTGATAAACGTATCCTTCGATGTGTCGGAGCAAACGTTCAAATCTACTTTGAGTTTTGCGCTATGAATGGTATGGATGGATAGCCATTCAACTTCGAAAGATCAATTTCGCTCTGTTTATCAAACCAAGTGACGTTTATCTCTGTTCATCCTTGGTTCAATTTTGTTCCCTAAAGTTCTGTTAAGAGCTTAGTTCTTCAATGCAATCAGCGCACCGAATCGCCCCGTCTTCCCTTTTTCACCGCGGTGCGAGAACCAATCATCAGGATGGCAGGCCGTACAGATGCCCGCAGTTTCAATCTGATTGACGCCTGCTCCTTCGAGCAAGATCTGGTTGGCTTCCCACAGGTTGAAGTGGAGGCTTTCGCCATGCTCTTCGAGTAGGGACCTGGCGTCCGCGCCAAAGGTTTCCTTCACCTGTGAAATCACATCCTCGCCAACTTCGTAATGATCGGGGCCGATGGAAGGGCCAATGGCAGCCAGAATGTCAGCGGGCTTCGAAGCGTAGCGCTGCTGCATGGCTTGGACTGCTGCACCGGCCGCGCCGCGGACTGTCCCCAGCCAGCCGGAGTGGACCATCCCCACAACTTCCTTTACAGGGTCGTACAACAAGATTGGCGTGCAATCCGCAAAGCGCATAAAGAGCGTCACCTGCGGATTGTTGGTCAGGATAATGTCAGCTTTCTGATACTGCGTGTCCAGCGGGCGAGGCGCGTCGGCATAGATCATGTCTGCGCTGTGCACCTGCCAGACATCGTGAATAGACTCGGGCGCACGTCCCAGCGCCCTGAAGGAGCGAATGCGGTTCTCGCGCACGTGAGTGATGTCATCGCCAATCGAGCCGCCCACGTTGAGCGAATCCCAGGGATGCGGGCTGACGCCTCCCTGCCGTGTAAAGACCGCCTGGATGACATTCTCGGGGAATATTTCGAATGTGTAGTAACGCAGACCGTTTTGCTGGGAGAAGGGCATATTCAAAAATATATTGACACGCTGGTTGAGTAGGGCGATGCGGTGGTGTCGATACGGATAGGATACCTACTCAACCACCGCATCGCCCGTATCGAAACAATCGAGTTCATCCCGCTAAAGCTTTAACCTGCGCAAATTTCTTGATGAAGAATTGCCGCGTTTCCTGCATGGACTCTTCGATGCTGGGATAGGCGAACCAGGCTGTGGTGAAACCAAACATGAAACCGGTCAGCACACGCAGAAAAGGAGTGCTCTCACGATACGGCAAGAGTGCTGTCAGGGGCTGCCAGTCGAACTGGCTGAACAATTGCGAAAAACCGTCCAGGCCAACCGGGCCAAGCCCAAGCAAGATCCAGAGTGACCAGTGTAACTGTGGAAAACGGCGACCCGTCAGACCAAAGAGCAGGCCGAAGAACAGGATGGAGGCGTAGATCGCCACGTCCCGCTCACAGAGCGCAACCTTGTACCCGACCGTCTCATCGCCCACATAACGGCGCGCCTCCAGGCGGGAGTAATGATTGGGATCGTGCAGGCCGGTGATGCCGGTCGCCGTCTCGAAATCGATCACATTCGCCCCCGCTTCATTCAACGGATAATAAGCCTGCTCCCCATATAGAAAGAACGACCTGAATCCAAACTGGTGACAGAGTGGACTGTAGATCGCGTAAATTACCCTGGCAGGAACAGTTGCACCGTATTCCATCAGGGTCGGCGCAAGAAACGGTAACCCAACATAAAGTAACATGACAAGGTTCAAAATTGCCAGGTAATGCCTGGCAATCCAGAACATAGCCCGGTCAGCGCCGCTGATCGACTGTCCGCGCTTGAGGCGCGCCTGATAGTTCTCGCCACCGATCTCTTCCAATTGATCGCGACGGTCGCTGGCCGCGCCAAGGGTGACCATCAACTTTTGTCGATCAAAGGGAGCCTTGATGCGATACGGACCAACTTCAATCACCGGGATTTCAACCAGATAGGCGCGCTGCAGGGCAGGGTCTGAATCGATATCCACTTCCACCAGCCGGTGCGGGTATTGCTCTTGCAACGCATCCAGGTCTGCCCTGGCCTGTTCGCACAGGTGGCACTCCTCACGCATATACAACGTAACAGTAAGCATCACATACCCAAATTCAGCAAACCGCAGAATTGTCATTCTGAGCCTCTACGGGGCTCAGAATCTCCGCGCAGAGCGCGGGAGACCCTTCGCTACGCTCAGGGTGACATACAATTCGGGGTTTACCGAAATTTATTAAACTCATTATTGGTTTTCTACAGACCAAAATCTACCCAGATGCCGAACTGTGCCAGGCGTTCAAAGGTCCCGGCGAAGAGCATAATCCCGATGATGACCAGTATGACTCCCATGGCAATTTCCACGTAGCGCATGACCTTGCCATATTTGCGCAGGGTTGTGGTCACCCAGCCAACGCCCAGCGCAGCGATCAGGAACGGGATGGCCAGCCCGGCTGAATAGGCTG
>CAZLOC010000178.1:0-4994 GCA_964560935.1 uncultured Anaerolineaceae bacterium
ATCAAATACAACGCCGGGTAGAAGAAGATCCAGACCACGTCCACAAAATGCCAGTAGACAGCCGCGGCTTCCACAGCCCAATGCTTCTCTTGAGAATACAGGCCGCGCGCGCCATTGCGTAACACAACGATCAGGAAGATGACGCCGGTCAACACATGAAAGGCATGCATACCGGTCATCATGAAGAAGATCGCACCTGCGGCGCCGGACGATGGCGTAATACCCTCGTGAATGGCCTGCGGCCATTCCACGCCAACCACGCCCAGTAAAAAGCCAATACCCAGGATGAGCGTAAGGGAAGTGCCAATCAGGAAGCCTTTACGGTCGCCGTGCTCCATCGAGGTCTCTGCGCGGTTCATGAAGAACGAGGAGAGCAGCAGCACCGCAGTCACAACCAGGCCGAGGGTCTGATCCAGGTGCGGACGAGTGAGTCCCAGCAGATTGAAACGCGCCACCGCCAACCCGCCAAAGACAAACGAATCCGAAAGCAAGAAAAGCCACAGGCCAAGACGGTTGGTGCCGGTCTTGTAGGTATACGATTCATGCCCCCCGTCATCTTCGCGATTCAAACGGTAGATGTGCATGTAGTAGTAACCGACCAGCCCGGCTTTGACCAGCGCAATGATAACCAGCAGCGCAACCGCATCCATGGCTACAGCAACAAAGAACTCAAGCGCTGTCAAAACCGCCAGGAAAACAAAGATGATTACGCCCTGGTTTAGAGCAGTCTTTTTATCAGTATGTGTCATCGATCAGTTCCTCTCCCTCACTATTTATTTGATTTACTTTTTACAAACTCGACGTACCTGGAGCCGGGTAAGCCGTAATCATACGGTTCACCGACAACTTCGAAGGCCTGGTCATAGTTGTGTACAGGCATAGGAGATGGCACCTGCCATTCCGGCGAGCGCGAATTCCACAGATTGTTTTCAGCCTTCTCGCCATGCTTCATGCTATGAAAAAAGTTATACAGGAAGATGACCACCGAGGTGAAGATCAGGTATCCCGTAACGGTCATAACCAGGTGCGACAGGTCAAATCCCAACAACGGATCATAATCCGCAATGCGGCGGCGCATGCCCAGCAAGCCAACACGCATCATAGCAAGGGTCAACACTATAAAGGAGGGCGCCATGATCCAGAAATGCAGTTTACCCAGTTTCTCGCTCATACGGCGACCGGTCGCTTTGGGGTACCAGTAATAAAGGGCTGCGAAGAACGGGAAGATGTAGCCGCCAAACATGGTGTCATGGAAGTGGCCCACAATAAAATATGTATCGTGCAGGTGCAGGTCCGTCGAAACGGTGGCATTCGGAGGTCCAGTCAGACCGCCCAACAAAAAGACGATGATCCCGCCTAACACAAAGAGCATGGGTGTGGGCGTGTCGATCTTTCCCTTCCACAATGTCGCTACCCAGGAGAAGAATTTGACGCCTGTTGGGATAGCAACCAGCAGGGTGCTGTACATGAACGGGACACGCAGGTACTCGTTCATGCCGGAGGTGAACATGTGGTGCGCCCAGACCAGGAAGCCCACCAGGGCGATCCCAAGCGAAGACATGGCGACCCACCTGTACCCAAAGAGCGGTTTGCGCACAAAGACCGGCAAGAGTTCAGAGATCACACCCAACCCGGGCAAGACAAACACATACACCGCCGGGTGGGAGTAGAACCAGAACAAATGCTGGAAGAGCACCGGATTGCCGCCACGCGTCGCATCGAAGAAACCCATGCCGAAAAGCCGCTGGAACATCACCAACTGGAACGAGAGGCCGATCAACTGCGTAGCCGTCAACGAGATCAGCGAAGTCGCAATCGCCGCCCAGACGAAAATAGGCATACGGAAAGCGGTCATGCCATGGGCGCGCATACGGACCACCGTGGCAAGCAAATTGAGCGCTCCAAGGATCGAGGACCAACCGGCCACGAATACACCCAGGAAGAACATCTGGATGCCAAGAGGCGAGCGCGTAGAAAGCGGCGGATAGCCGGTCCAGCCTGTGTCGAAGCCGCCCAGGAAAAGCGCAGAGAGCAGCAGCACCGCCGCCGGGACAGCAATCCAGAACGAAAAGGCGTTCAAGCGCGGAAAGGCCATATCCTGCGCACCGATCAGCATCGGCACCAAATAGTTCATAACACCCGCGATGCCAAGCAGGATCGAGACGATCATCACCATGCCGTGCAGGCTCAACAATGTGTTGTAGAACTGCAGGCCGCTCTGGTCGAACGCGCGGAAGGTGTTGGTCAGGAACTGCAATTGCGAGGCGGCTAACTCCGTGCGGAAGATCAGGGCAAAGATGCCGCCAAACCCCATCAAGGCAATTGCTGTAATCGTATACTGCACCCCGATGACTTTGTGATCGAGCGAGACGCCAAAATATTTTTGCCAGCCAGGTTCATCCGCATGGTGCTCGGATGTTTCCTCGCCTTTGGCCCACTTGAACCAATCGGTTACAGCGCCAACCCCAACGACGAAAGAGAGCGCTCCGACCAACCCACCGAAGACCCAGGCGGGCTCCGTAAAGAAGAAGTTTCCGAACGTTGACAGGCCCATCAGCGCGCGGATGCCGGTCAAGAAGAAACCGCCCACCAGCGTGCCAACGATCTGCCAGACCAGGCCGCGCGTGATCCCGCGATAACTGACCAGGCCAAAGAAGAAAGCCGTTACAGAAATAAGCAGGGAAAACAAGCCGGCCGTGGGAGCGGTAAAGTCCAGACGCCCCGAGACCAGGACGTCCAGTCCCAGGCCAACGGCAAAGCCAACCAGCCCGCCGATCAAAAGCAGCCATAAGCCGCGCCAAACAGGTTTCATTGTTTTCATGTATGCTCCTCTACCTATTTCAAAGTTTCCAGGTAAGCAAGGATGTCTGCGATTTGGTCATCCGAAAATTCATAGGCCGGCATGAGCACACCCTCGAACCCGGCCGTAATTTTTGCCTGGGGGGCCAAGATGGATTCCCGGAGATAGACATCATCTGCTGTGATGACGCTTCCATCTGCAAGTTCCTCCTGGGAGCCATACAGACCCAACCAGGTCGGGCCGGTGCCGGGGCTGCCATCGATCGTGTGACATCCCTGGCAGCCGTTTTGCAGTGCCAGCGTTTTGCCACGCCCTGCGGGGGTTTGCGCCGCTGCCGCGGCTTCCTCTTGTCGGTTGGCCACCCATGCGTCGAAATTCTCCTGGGTCACCACTCGCACGTCAGAAAGCATATAAGCATGGGATGCGCCACATAATTCAGCGCAACGCACCTTGAAAGGCTGTTCCCCGGTCAAAAGCGTCGGTGTGACGCGATATTCGGTAACGCGACCAGGCACAATGTCTTGTTTGATGCGAAACTCGGGCACCCAAAAAGAATGGATCACATCCCTGGAAGTCATCTTCAGCACGACCTGCTTGTTCACCGGCAGGTAAAGTTCATTGGAAACGATCCCATAGTCAGGATACTCAAAAGAAAAGGCAAACTGCTGGGCAGTCACCTTGACTTCCATCGCCTGCGGGTCAACACGACGTGTCTCACCCAGGCTGTAAGCGCCCAGGTAAGCAAACCCCAGCACGATAAATAAGGGCACGACCGTCCAGATGATTTCCAGGGTTGTATTCCCCTCAATGTGTTCACCATCGCCCGTCTCGCCTTTCCTGCGTCTAAAGACAACCAGGCTGTAAAACAACGGTACGATGATCAAAGCGAACAGGAAAGAGATCATCATAATCTCGAGGTTCCACAACCAATCAATGCTGACTGCCTGCGCGCTGGCCTGGACCGGCATCAGGCCAGCCGCATCCAGGCCGATGTATGTCAGGACAGTCATGACAAGGATCAGGATTGCTACGATCACAATGTGGCGCATAGAATTCTCCTGCTGAAAATTAGATTATTCATCCCACGGATTCGCCAGCCAGTCTTCCGCCTGGGCTGCGGTCAAGTGCATGCGGTTATAGATCACGATCGGCTCGGAAGCGGCCAGGGAAACCAGAATTACCTTCATGGGCATCTCGCTTGTCACAAAGCGGTTCAAGAACTCACCTCTATTGATGGTTTTATCGTCATGATCCACAATGACAAGATCGGGTTGATGACTCTCGAGAAAATCGAGCGTCTCTTCCATCGTTGAAGCCATATCCACGTGCACGTTTTGCGCTCTCCAATGAGGAGCATAGAGTTTATGCAAACCCTCACGAAACAAAGGATTTGCTGATGCAATTAACAACCGGCGCGATGCTTCAGAGATTTCACTCACTTCAAAATACCCTATTACCAAACGTACATAATTTACCAAATATTCTCTAGTTTGTCATGTATTTCGTGTGCACAATCGAGGGATTTTTAAAATACAAGCGGGTGATATTGCTATCACCCGCTGTCATCACCCGTTTGTCATACCAATCAAATCAAACCAATTTGGGTTGCCTTCGCGACAGCCTCGGCCCGATTGCTCACTTCCAACTTATCAAGGATATGACGGACATGTGTCTTTACGGTATTTTCGGAAATGAACATTTCAGCGCCGGTTTGCGCCGTGGTCAGACCGTGAGACAAAAAGCGCAGGACCTCGACCTCACGCTCAGTCAATAAATTTGCTGACCCTAATGGCCCGCTGCGCACCAGGCGAAAAACCTGCTCGGTGACCTCCGGGGCGAGCACCGCCTTCCCGGCCGCCACCTGCCTGATCGTCTGCCGCAGCGTTTCCGGTTCAGCATTCTTGAGCAGGTATCCGCTGGCTCCGGCCCGAATGGCGCCGATCAGATCCTCTTCGTGCTGCGAGATTGTCAGCATCAACACCGGGGAGGCCATACCCTGTTTTCTCATAGCAGCTAAGGTCTCGATACCGTTCATCCCCGGCATGTTGACATCCAACAAGACAATATCGGGCTTTTCCGTCTCGATGATACCCAATGCATCCTGCCCATTGGCAGCTTCGCCCACTACCTGGAAACCTTCCATTTCGGCCAGTAACCCGACCAGTCCGCGCCGGAATAACGTGTGATCATCGAC
>CAZLOC010000178.1:5094-8003 GCA_964560935.1 uncultured Anaerolineaceae bacterium
GCCGAAATCGTGACCGTGCAAGCTCGCGCATGCTTACGGATATTGGTAAGCGCCTCCTGTACAATACGGATCAATTGCGCCTTCACATTCGGCGAAAACACGTGACTCAAGTGAACATCCGAAACATCGACCTCCAGGCCGGTCAGCGTCTTGAAATCGGCAGCAGTTACTTGCAGCCAATCGCTGAGGCTTTCATCCGGGATACGGCGCAGGTTGTCGATGGCTTGACGCGCATCCAGATAAGCATCCGACAGGGTCTGGTAGCAGGCCTGGAGCGTGCGGGTGACCGCATCCACATCCCCTTTTGACATATATGTTTGCATCCGGGCTGCTTCCAATTTCAGGAAGGCCAGCGTCTGCGCCAGTCCATCATGGATTTCGCGCGCAAGGCGGGTGCGCTCATCCAAAACAGCCTTGTACTCCAACTGTTCCAAGAGCGCTTCGTTTTTGGCGTCCAGGGTAAGCCGTGTTTTCTTTAAATCCACAGGGTTAAAAGCACGGCGAGTTGCTTCCACGTCTTGCGCATATACGCGCAAAGCATCCAGGGCCAGATCGGTCAGGCGCACCATTTCCGCCAGGAACAGGTGCTGGTCGTCACTGATGTTTGGCGGTGCAGAGAAGAAATAACTGATAACGCCAATCTCCCGCCCGCCACAGCGCAGACCGACACAGGATATATTTTGGGCATCGGTCGATTCTTGCAGCAGAACGCACTCCAAGCCAGCCTGTTTCTTCTCACAGATACGACAGGCGTGCCGCGTGGCAGGCGCCGACAAACGCGCCTGCCAATCCATATTTTGCAGAAAGTCCGCCTGGCCATACTTCAAAGCCGGCATGGACTGCTTCCACTCATTGAATGGAACGAAGGCAGAACCGGCGGCGCCCAGCAAATCCGTACTGACCTTCATCGCCGCCAAAATAGCCGCCTCCTCCTTGTGAGCTTCCAGCAAATATCCGGCGAGCGCGAAGCTGGCGCTCAGTTGCAGGCGAATTCTCTCGTTTTCAGCTTCAGTCATCTGTTGTAGCATTTAGATTGTTGTTTATGATACACCCAATTCGGCCAGCAGTTCAGCGCTGTGATCGGCAGGTTTGACATTTTCGAATACGCGCATAATTTTTCCTTCGGCGTCGATCAGGAAAGTTGTACGCAAGACACCCATATACTCGCGCCCCATGGATTTCTTCAAAGCCCAGACATCGTACAGCTCACAGACTTTATGATCTTCATCTGCTAATAACGGGAAAGGCAAATCGAATTTCTTCTTGAACTTGATGTGCGCTTTTACAGAGTCAGGGCTGACGCCCAGGATAGTCACACCCGCCTTCTCGTATGCGGAATAATCATCCCGAAAATTACAGGCTTCCGTCGTACAGCCGGGCGTATCATCCTTGGGATAAAAATAGAGCACAACCGGCCTACCTCGAAAATCAGATAATTTTCGCAATGTACCGGTTTCGTCCAAAAGCTCAAAATCAGGAGCAGGGATACCACTCGAAATGGGCATAGACACCTCCAGCCAATTATAACAAGTCCCGCAACATATAATGTTGCGGGACAAGCGAAACAAAAAATAAACCGGGTAAAACCCGGCTTATCGAAGGTTTTCGTAGAAGGAACGATCACAAAATATCAGCCCGCTTCAGCGCGCCTTCCAGCGCATCCAGGGTCACAGGCTTGATAAGGAGAGACGTAGCGCCGCCCTCCATGACACGCTTCTTCGTTTCCAACTGGTCATCAGACGTAATCACAATCACTGGCGTTGCAGCCAGTCGCGGCTCCCTACGCAGAAACGAAAGGATCTCCAACCCATCCACTCCGGGCATGTTGATATCGAGCAAAATCAAGTAGGGCGTCATGGTCCGTAAAAGCGCAATAGCCGGGCTGGAACCATAAGCCACCCGCGCTTCCACGCCCAGCACATCCAACATCTGATGCAAGGCATCCGCCGTCTGGCGGTTGTCATCAATGATAAGGGCCGTAGACATTCTTTAATCCTCCACGATCAATTTTCCCATTACACTCACATCGTAACCCGGCAGGGCTGAGACCGCTGCACGGAATTCCTTGTTTTCCAATACAGAGAAGAGCGGCGCAAGCAAGTCACTACCGGCGTATTCTTTCGGGATGACCAGGTCGTAACGTTCCTGAAAAAGCGGGATGAAATCCAGCTCAAGCGCCTTTGCCGCAGCCGCTATCCCCAGTCCGCAATCAGCTCTTCCAGAAGCTATCGCCGCAGCCACGCCCAGGTGGGTGTATTCTTCTTGATTGTAGCCAATTATACTATCAGTCGCTATCCCCAATAAGTTCAAATGGTAATCCAATAGGACGCGCGTGCCGGCTCCGCGCTGACGGTTCACAAAGCAGACGCGCGCCGCCTCGGACTCCGCCCCCGGCCTGTCCAGATCGCCCAGGCTTTTAATATGCTTCGGGTTGCCCCGCTTTACCAGCAAGCCCTGCTCGCGCCCTACCAGCGTCACCACTTTGACTTTGACTCCCGGCAAATACTGTCGGATGTAGGAAATATTGTATTCACCCGTACCCGGGTCGAGCAGGTGCGAGCCAGCCAGGTGCGCTTCGCCGCGCCGCAACGCCACCAATCCGCCCAGCGAGCCGACGTTAGCCGAAGCCAGGCGCCGGTCATGCCCTGCCAGGAACTGCGCGATCAGGTCGAGGGTCATGTCGTGCGAGCCGATGCAGAAGATGGTTTTATCGAGTTCCGCCCGCGGACGGTACAGCCGTACCTGCACCTGCTCCCCCGCTTCTGCGCCTTGCGTGCCGCGCGGCAGCAGGACCAACCCGTCCGCGCGCACGAGCGAGGTGATGACACCCGCCCCGCGTGAGAGCGGCGCGGCCAGCAGCTTCTCACCCATGCGTCCCAGCGCTACGCGGACGAAGTCGTCATCGCCGC
>CAZLOC010000179.1:0-7256 GCA_964560935.1 uncultured Anaerolineaceae bacterium
ACTCCCGGTGAGTAAATACGAGCACGATGTTGAGCTAATCGGTATAATCGGTAACAACTAACTATGGAAATTGATTTTTCTTTGTTTTCTCAAGAAGCTCAAGCAATTGCACAACAATCTTATGAAGTCGCTCTTCGTTATCATCACAACCATATTACGAGAGAACATGTTTTATTAGCCTGTTTGAGGACTGCTAATGAGGATATTAGCAACCTGCTTGAGAAATTGAACGTCAATATTCTTGGCGCGAAAAAAAGATTTGAATTTTTAATAAGTTATAGATTGCCACCTGTCCCTGCGAAAGAATTACAACTGAACAAGATGACAATATCTTATCAGGTAAAAAGATTTATCGAGTCTTCTCGAATTGAAGCAGATCGTTTGGGAGAGAAAATAGTTTCGAGCGAAATTCTCTTCATTGCTCTTGTGCAAAGTTACTTTAATGGTCCTGATGTGGATCGAACCTTGCAGGAAATACTTACAAGTTTTGGGATAACTCCCGAAATTTTAAGGAAAGCATTTCTAACCAGATCAGTTTCGGAGAATGGTTTTGATTAATCTTATTTCTCTTTTGTTCTCCAACGAAGGTAGAAGAAATCTCGAATGAAAGATGCCATCATCCTCGTCTTGATCATCGTCGGCGCTTTTGCTCTGGTCGGCTGGCTGTCCCATTTATTCCAGCGTCGCTTCAACCTGCAAAGGAATACTATGCTCCCGCGCTTCGCGCGAGGATTCCCTTCGGCCCGGCTCACCTGTGCCTGCGGCACTGGCGCAGGCAGGACGGGTTTCACTCCTTAGATTCGCAATGTTCTTTAATTCTAAGAAATTTGCCTTAGTTGTTGGCCTGGTATTGTTCCTGGCAGGTGTGGGCCTGTTCGCCTACCTGGGTTACTATAACCGCTATTGGGCGGACGATTGGTGCTACAACGCCGATTTCAAAAACATGGGATTCCTGGAAACGGTGCGTGGCTATGCCTACAATGTGACCTATACCCCCAGCCGCTATTCGGTCACCATCTTCGCGGGCCTGATCCAGGCTTTCGAAACGTTGGGGACGCAGTTGATGACACCCTTGACGGTCATCTTTTGGGTGGCAGGGTTAGCCTACCTTTTCTATAACGTTGCGGGTATGGTTGGCTACCGGCTTTCGAAGTGGCCGATTGTGTTGGCGGCTTCAGTCATTGTATATTTCTCGATTTACCTTTCCCCGCACATTTATCAGTCCCTTTACTGGCGTACCGGCATGTTGACCTATACCACGCCGCTGGTTTTCCTCCCCTGGATATTTGTGTTCATCACCGAACAAAGCAAACGTGAGAAGCCATCCCTGCTACTGATCGGGTTCATCTTCGTCCTGGCGTTGCTCGGCGGCGGCTTTTCCGAAGCCAGTTGTACGGTGCTGGTGTCCACATTGGGACTGTATACGCTCATCGCCGGGATCGGTTATCGCCAAAAGCGTCCCTGGGCTGTGAAGACCTTCGCCCCGGCGTTGGTGGCGCTGGTCGGCGCGTTGGCGGCGATGGCGCTGTTGGCCTTCGCACCAACCACACAGGTCCGGGCAGAACGCTACGGAGAACCTGCCGGGTTGATCGAACTGATTGGGCTGCTCTATCAGTTCACCTATGCCTTCTTCGCCCTGTCGCTCAAAGATGTCCAGAACATCTTGCTGATTCTGATGTCGGTCTTCTCCGGGTTCCTGTTCTTCCCATCTCAGATAAAAACAGACAAACCCGTAAAAACCCTGCTGCTGGCCGCGCTGGTGGGCCTTCTGGCCATCTTCCTGGTGGCGGCTTCCTTTGTCCCCAGTGCTTACGTGGAAAGGGGCCTCCCTGCCGACAGGACGATCATCATCCCGCGCTTTATCACCGTGTTTGGCTTTGTCCTGGCGGGCTGGCTGACCGGGCTTGCCCTGCGGGAAATGTTCACCGCCAAATGGCTGGAGTCGCTTGTGGTTGTGCTCTTGCTGGCTTCCTATGCCTTTCCGTTATATTCGCTCAAAGTGACTGCTGAGAAGATTCCGATATATGCGCAGAGAACCCAGGAATGGGATACTCGAGAGAGCGCTATCCAGACGGCGCTTGCGGATGGGGAAGAACGCGTTGACGTGTTTGCCATTGACGGCTTGCCTGTCGGCGGTATCCGGGATTTCGACCCGCAGGGGAAAACTGGATTCTGGATCACCAAATGCACCCAAAACTATTATGATATTAATCTTCGCGTGTTCTTACCCTGAACCGCTATTATAGGATTTTAGATGACTTCTCTTGTTGCCCTCGTCCCCATGCGTCACCACAGCCAGCGCGTGCCCGGTAAGAACTACCGCCCGCTGGCCGGGAAGCCGCTCTTTCATCACATCCTCGAAACCCTGCTGGCCGTCCCTGAGATCGACCGGGTGGTTGTGGATACCGACTCCAAGCCGGTCATGGACGGTTTACGCCAGCACTTCCCGCAGGTGATAATCATCAACCGTCCCAAAAACCTGCGCGCTGACGATGTCCCGATGAACGAAATCCTGCTGCACGACACGGCCCAGGTGCCGGCCGATTTCTATTTGCAGACGCACAGCACCAATCCTTTGTTGCGTCCCGGAACGGTCTCACGCGCGATAGAGGCGTTTTTAGCAGCCTATCCCGAAAAGGACTCGCTCTTCTCTGTGACGCGCTGGCAAACCCGACTGTACGACCAGCACGGAGCAGCCATCAACCACGACCCCTCGGTTCTCATCCAGACCCAGGACCTGCCACCGGTATATGAAGAGAATTCATGCCTCTATCTTTTTACCCGTCAAAACCTGCTCAAACGACATCACCGCATCGGCGAGCATCCCATTCTGTTCGAAATTGACCCTACCGAAGCCTGGGATATCGACGAAGAACTTGATTTCGAGATCACCGATTTTCTGATGCAGCGCAAGAATTAAGGACGAATTTGGAAGAGAAGCGTCTGGCAGGTCGAAAGAAGCAAGGCACGGCAACTGCGTTGATTGCTATTGCCATGTTGCTTTTGTTTTCTGCCTATGCTAACCTGCGCTGGGCCAATGAAGCTCCCGCCTTTGAAAAAGCCAAAGAGACCGCCGATACGCCTGCGTATGTGCGTGTTTCAGGAGAAGCACTGCTTTCGAAAAGATTCTGGGCCAATGCGCGCCCACCCATATTTCCCCTGCTTTTGAAAGTTTATGTCGCTGACAAAATAAAGGTTGCGTCCTTCCATGCAGCCTTCTCCATTTTTGCCTGGGGGATTTTGGCGTTGGCTGTAGCGTATTCGCTGAAAGGATTTCTCCGTCTTATCGCTTTTGGCCTGATCTTAGCCCTCAGCCTGGATCGTCATATCGCAGGTTGGGACCTGGTTATGCTGACAGAGTCCCTTTCCATTTCTCTGATGGCATTGTTTCTTGCCATATGGCTCTGGCTGCTGAGAGGCTGGTCATGGGGAAAGGTGGTTATTCTGAGCCTGACCGCATTTCTATGGGCCTTCACCCGTGATACCAACGGCTGGATTCTGCTGATGATTTCCGCTCTGATCGTTCTGGGAGTGCTGTTTTTTGGCGCGCATAAGCGTTACCTGTCGGTTGTCCTCGTGTTTGTCATGCTCTTTGCGCTCAGCAACTTCAGCGCGGACAAAGGTAATCGTTGGGTATTTCCTTTTCAAAATGTTTTAGCGCAGCGCATCTTGCCTGATCCAGCTGCGCTTTCCTCCTTTGCTGATTGTGGCATGCCAGTGACGCCGGAACTCCTGAGCCTGGCAGGCGGGTATGCCAATAGCAATGAAAGGGCCTTTTATAATAACCCGGTGTTGCAACCATATCGCACCTGGTTGCACTCCAGCGGCAAATCTTGCTACATGCGCTGGTTGCTTTCCAGGCCACTGACAAGTTTGCGCGAGCCCTGGTTGGATTTGGAATGGCTGTTGGCGTTTGAGAATGTGGCTTTCTTTTATCCGCAGAGTTATGAGCCCCTGCTTCCCTGGTATGCCGAGCGCGTTCTGTATCCACAGGATATGGTCATATGGCTGTGGGCGTTGACTGCGGTCGCAACGCTGGTGGCTATTTGGAAAAAAGCCTGGAAAGTGAATCCGGCCTGGCGCCTCTTTATTAGCTTATGCTTGCTGATTTACCCTCACCTGTTCATCGTCTGGCACGGGGATGTACCCGGCACACACCGCCATGCGCTGACGGTCAGCTTACAGTTTGTGTTGAGTTTCTGGCTATTGGGGCTTTTGGTGACAGAAAGGATCTTAGTTTTTATCCAGGCAAAGGTTCATAAGTAAAGAGGGGCATAATTCCATGTTGCCCTTTATAATTGTACAATTGCAACAATAACACCAGCGGACTGCTGAAAGGTTTTTTCAAGATGTCATTTCTGAAAAAGATCAAGATCTCCGAGACAGTCGTTGCACTCGGCGCGATTACGATAACCACGCTATTGAGTTATGGAGTCTTGATTCCCCAGCTTGGGTTTTATCGCGATGATTGGTATATGCTGCTGGCCGGGCAAACTGAAGGCGCTCAAGGGATTATCAAGTTATTTGCCATCGATCGGCCCCTGATTGGGTATATCTACGCGCTCGATTATGCCGTGTTAGGAAGCTCCGTGCTGGGCTGGCATCTCTATGCGCTTTTCCTGCGTCTGTTAGGAAGCGTAGGTTTCTTTTACCTTTTGCGCGCGATTTGGCCGGAGAAGAAGTTCGAAACGACGATCGCTGCGCTGCTCTTTGCCATTTACCCTGGCTTTTTGCAGCAGCCTAACGCGGCTACGTTTAAGAATTTGCTACTTGGTTACGATCTGGCAATTTTCTCTATTCTGGCGACAATTCTGGCAGTCAAATCCAATAGCAGGTGGAAGATCGTTTTGTGGACAGGCCTGGCGCTGTTATTTGCTCTGTTGTATTTTGGGATATTCGAGGCCATGATTGGGTTGGAAGGCGCCCGGGTCCTTTTGCTCTGGTATGTGCTTTGGAAAAAAGGTGGGGATGCGCCTAAAAATGCAATTCTCCCAACGCTGAAACGGTCTATTCCATACGTTCTTCTGGCCGGCGCCTTTGTTTTCTGGCGGGTGTTCCTGTTCAAAAGCGAGCGCCGAGCGACGAGTGTCGATGTGCTATTCTCTGGCTATGGCACCTCGCCGTTGCATAGTCTGCTGGGCATTGTCATTGAAACTGCTAAGGATATATGGGAAGCGACAGTCTTAGCCTGGTTTGTACCCTTTTACCAATTTACGCGCGCTGGCGCGTACCGTGAAATGGGCAGTGCAGTGGTGCTGGCGGTGCTGGCAGTGGGCGGTGTGATCCTGTATATCTGGTATGCCAGGAGGCAGGCACTCATCCACGAAACGGAGGCAGGTAAAGGGTCCGTGGAAGTAGCGTGGATGTGGATGGGGGTACTGATCGTTGCCATGGCGGTCCTGCCAATTGTCCTTTCAGGTCGCAATATCTCCTTCGAAGTCCAATGGGACCGTTATGCCTATCATGCCACCATAGGTATTATCCTGGCCGTGACTGGTTTTATCTTCTATGCGTTGCGTTCGTCTTCCCGCTGGATCCTCCCCCTGGTCCTGATTGGCACGAGCGTGATCACGCACTATTTCAGCGCCGATTATTACCGCGACTATTGGTCTTACAATCGTGAGTTGTGGTGGCAATTGTCCTGGCGCGCGCCGATGCTGAAAGAGCAGACCATGGTTTTTGTCTCCATGCCATTCGGCTTTGCGGAGGACTACGAAGTGTATGGGCCAGCCAATATGGTTTATTATCCCGGCGATGGGATCAAGGTGTCCGCCGAGGTGCTGAACGCGAGTACGGCCGTGCTCATCCAGCAAGGGGTGGAGGATGCGGGCAACTATAATCGCGAGGTTTATATTCCGAAGGACTACAGCAAATCTTTGATCGTAGCTTTCCCTACGGCTGGATCTTGCTTGCATGTGCTAGATGGTCGCCAGGTGGAATTGCCGGGCTATTCCGGGGACGGCATTGTCACCGACGTGGCACCTTATTCACGAATTGACCAGATTGACACTGCTCACGCCCCGGCTATAGTGCCCAGACAAATCTTTGGAAGGGAACTTGAGCATGGCTGGTGCTATTACTATCAAAAAATGAACCTGGCCCGGCAGATTGGCGATTGGCAGGGGGTGGCGCAGCTTGCAGACGAGGCCCAGTCCCTGGATTTGCGTCCGGAGGATTATTCCGAGTGGGTGCCTGCATTGGAGGCTTATGCTACACTTGGTGAAGTCAAAAAAGCCAAACAGGCCGCTGCCATTATCAAAAGCGACCGCAATATGCGTTTCTACTTGTGCCGGGAGCTTGAAAAGGGGCCAATTTTCCCTGCGCCGTATGATCATGACCAGGTCATTGAATTATTATGTGAGTAGCTTCTGATGTATACCGTTCTCTTTACCGCCCCTTATATGATCCCCTTCCTTGACCGCTTTCGCCCGGTTCTGAAAGGTTATGGCGTTGAACTGATTGTGCCTGAAGTCCGCGAACGGATGGAAGAAGACGACCTGCTCAAATACGCCGGTCAGTTCGACGGCGCGATTTGTGGGGACGACCGCTATACGTTGCGTGTGATCGAAGCCTGCCTGCCGCGCCTGAAAGTCATTTCCAAGTGGGGGACGGGTATCGATTCAATCGACGCCCAGGCCTGCTCCCGTTATGGGATCAAACTTGGCCGCACCCTGAACGCTTTCACCACCCCCGTCGCGGACACGGTCTTGAGCTACATGCTGGCCTTCGTCCGCCGCCTGCTCTGGATGGACAGGGCCATGAAATCCGGCACATGGGACAAAATCCCCGGCAAGGCGCTCAGTGAGTGCACGTTGGGTGTGGTGGGGGTGGGAACTATCGGCAAAGTTGTCACACGCCGCGCGCGCGCTTTTGGTATGCAAGTGCTCGGTAACGACATCGTCGAGATCGACCATGTCTTCGTCACCGAAACCGGCATCGAGATGACAACTCTCGAAGATTTGCTCTCACGTGCCGATTTCGTTTCCATCAACTGCGATTTGAACCCAACTTCTCATCACCTGATGAATGCCGCTACTTTTGCCTTGATGAAACCATCTGCGGTGCTGATCAATACGGCTCGTGGATCCATTGTCGAAGAGAAAGCCCTGATCGAAGCGTTGCAGGCCAAACGTCTGGCCGGAGCCGCGCTGGATGTCTTCGAAGTGGAGCCGCTACCGTTGGATAGTCCACTCATGAAAATGGACAATGTCATGCTGGCCCCGCACAACTCCAACTCCAGTCCCACTGCCTGGGAG
>CAZLOC010000179.1:7266-7992 GCA_964560935.1 uncultured Anaerolineaceae bacterium
TGGGAGCGGGTGCATTGGAATACGATCAGGAATTTACTGGATGGGCTGGGGATTTCAAGCAAGGAGCTTTTTTAGTACACGGAATTCACGGAAATGGATGGAAAGACCTTGTTTTGACGGACAAAAGATGGCTGAGTATCGCAGGAAATTCGAAGGCAAGCATTCTGACCTGACTGGTAAAATTTTAGGAGCATTTTTCCAGTTTCATAAGGAAATGGGTTATGGCTTTTCCGAGAAAGTCTATCAGGCGGCACTGGCGATTCTCCTAGAGGAACTTGGTTTTGCCGTCGAACAGCAAAAGCCAATCAAAGTCTATTTTCACAACAAAGTGGTTGGCGAGTACGTTGCCGATATGGTTGTAAATGGCGTAGTCCTACTCGAACTCAAATCGGTCGATAAGCTTACTGATGCTCACTCAGCACAACTTCTCAACTATCTAAAATCTACTGAGATCGAAGTGGGCTTGCTGCTCAACTTTGGCCCACAAGTTGAATTTCGCCGAAAAATCTACGATAATTCTCGTAAAGGCTCACTTAACTGGACGAAGCTTCCGTAAAACAATTCCTTTTCCGTTGAAATCCGTGTTGTCCGTGTACAAAAAGAAACTAAACCTATGAAAAAAACAATTCTCATCACCGGCGCAGCAGGTGGGATTGGTCGCGCCACCGTTACTCTCTTTGCCCAAAAAGGCTGGCGCGTCCTCGGCGTGGACCGCGCGCCCTTCGG
>CAZLOC010000180.1:0-7917 GCA_964560935.1 uncultured Anaerolineaceae bacterium
GGTTGCAGATAAAAACAACCAGATATATGTTTTGCATCACTCAAGGATCTAGCGTCACAATAGTAGCATATTATTGTGTAGAAAGTATGGAGGTTTCCACCTTTTCACTGCTCTGTCTGTCACTCCCCTTTCCCCTTACGGGGACAAGCGGGGAGTGACAACTGCTATTCCCTCCAATCATTCAGCCAGCGTACCTGGCCGATCCACTCCTCGGCCTTGGTCTCACTTAACATGTGGTCGAGGGCGTCGATCAACTCGTGCAATGTCCAGCGATTCTGTACGGCGAGCAAGAGTCCGCGGTGTTCAGGATATTGTCTGGCCAGTGCCTGGAAATCTCGGATGTTGAATGTAAAAAGAATGCGCCCCTGTGCGGTTGCACCCAAAAGTTGGGTACGGTCATCAGCGTCCAGGGGCATCCATTCGGTTGGGGTGCGGGACACATCGTGGCCGCGCTCGCTCAACGCTTTGTGCAGGACCTTGATGGATGCGTCTGCGTCCAGGTGCAGGCGGGGCTTGGTCATTTTGGAGCAAGCGACTCTTCGGCTTCGATGGCGGCATCAATTTCGGCGCGATGGGCTTCATAAAAGGCCTGCGCTTCTTTGATTTGCTTTTCAGGGATATCATATTCATTCGCAATCTCAGCAGGCGACATGCCCCAATCGTTTGCCGCAATTGCAATCGTCTGCACGCGGATGCCTGTGCCGCGCAGCACGGGCGTCGGCTGGCGAGATGCGCCGCGCCGGTAAGTGATGCCGGGGAAATTGGGATCGTCCACACCCTGGGCCAGTGCGCCAACTTTCTCGGCCACAGACCACAGGATGAATTGGTTCAGGGAAATCCCCTGTTTCTTGGCCAGTTGTTCGGCTTCGCGCTTGAGGGCGGGAGGTAAGTTCAGGGCATAGCGTGTCATAGTTGCCTCGCTTATGATGTCTTATTAGACATCATATATGACATCTTTTTATTTGTCAAGAAATTGATGTTTTACCCAACAGTGCTCTAAGCGGCATCCTTGCCGCCGGGGACGGTGGCGGGAGCTAAGCTACCGCCTTCAACACCCGCAGTGCGCGCAGCGTGACCCACTGGTTGGGCTGCTTCTTGGGGCCGAAATCCACCCAGGTTTTGCCGGTATAGCTGTATTCCAAAGGCCAGCGTCCCCCCTCATCCTGCTTCTCGCGGATGAGGGTTAGCGCGTTCTCCAGGCGCGGGTCATGGCCATAGCCCAATCCGACCAGCGCTTCCACAATATGCAGAATATCCGCGACGTAGAAGACCGGAAAGCCGAACTTCCACCAGTTGCCGCTGGGCACCTCGCTCCAGCCGCTGGGGTACGCCGCCTCGGCCGGGTCAACGCTGAAGAGGAAGTCCACGCCCTGCTGGATGGCGCTTTCGATCAAGGGCGTGCGGCGCTCTACCGGCAAGACGCTGAAGGCCAGCATGACCTTGGCCGCGCCCCAGGCGCAGGGCATCTTGTTGTTCGAGCCGCAGCAAAAGACCGGTCCACATTTGCCGGCGTAGAAGCGCAGGGGCGCTATCCGTTCATGAGCGGGAGCAAGCCCTTCGCCAGTCACGCTGCGCGCCATCCATTCGTAGGCCAGGCCCAGGCGCGGATCCTCATAGCCAAGTTTAGTCAGCGTCCAGCACATGTTGCCCTGCAAACAGTCGGCTGTCCCGGACGGTGCGCCGGATGTGGAGAATTGTCCGCCGGGAGCCAGAGCGTGCTCGAGCAGGTAGGAGCAGGCCAGCGCGATGCGTTCATCCTGTTTTGCGGATGCGCCCAGCTGGGCCAGCATAATCAGCGTCCAGACGGTGGAGCGATACTTGGGGAGGTAACCGGGACCTTCTTTTGCCCAATAGCCATCCTCGTTCATATTGTCCAGGATGGCCGCAATCGGACCGCCCTTGTGGGCTGCTTCCCGCGCGGTGGATAGTTCTGCCTCTTTTGCAGCGTCTACCAGATCGCGCAATGCTCGATAACGGATATCTGGAGAATCAGATTCCAGAAGCCAGGATAAAGAATCACCCTTCAATTGATTTTGCCAGGACATGGAAAGCCTTTCTCTACAATTCCATTATAGGTTAGATTTACGCAGTTTGCGAAATGGTACCGAAAATAAGAGGGGCGAGCGCAGCTCGCCCCTCTTATTTTCGGACCTCTCCTATTCAACTGCGTAACTCCTGGTAGAGAAAAATCATCGAAAAACAAAGCGGTATGCGCTTCAGGTTTTTACGAGCGTCTCAGGGCAAAGGCTACAGCAGCGGCCCAGGCCAGAACTTTAATCTCACCGCCCTCCAAGGCAGTTTCTATCTGCGCACGAGTGAGCAGCAGCAATTCCTGTTCTTCGAGGTCATCCGCATTGCGAGGAGCCACATAACGCGCCTGGCGCGCCAGGAATAAATGCCCGGTGGCAATCCCGCGGTTCGGATCGACCAGATAGCTGCCCAGTGAAAGCCAATCTGCGGATTCGTATCCGGTCTCTTCCAGCAGTTCCCGTTGTGCGGCTGCCAGCGGCGCTTCGCCCTCATTAATGTATCCGCCTACGATGCCCAGCGTTGCTCCCTCGATCCCGTATTTGACCTGACGAAAGCAGAGGAAACGCTCATCTTCGGTCACAGCGACAACATTGACATAGTCGGGAGTGATAATCCACGGCCAGTCGGAGATGAGCTGTCCATCTGGTAACTCAACGGTGTGGTGTTCCACAACCAGCCAGGGCTGTTCGTCCAGTACGGTTTGGCACGCTTTTGTTTTCCAGGGTTTCATAGAGACGATTATATGTGTAAACGTGGGGTTAAATACAAACAGGTCACGTTCTCAGCGCGACCTGTTTTTCGACCCGATGAGAACAAGCGGAACTGCGTTTACGTTGCATCGTGAATGACAATGGATTTTGGGTAATGCTTATCTCGCCAAACAACACAGTGTTGGCCGAACTGGCGCGCCGATTCATAGAAATCTGGCTCATTGCGCCGTTCGGCCTCATCATTAACATATAAATAAATTCGCTCCCATACCTTGGCAACGGATGGGCTCATCCATGTGACTAATTCATTTTCCATGTTCCAGTAATGTTTGGCAACGAAGCCGATAAAATCCAAAGTATTAAGCACGTCTTTGAGATATTCTTTGCCGGGGGGGCGCTCGCCTTTCCAACCCCTCGGGCGTTTGTTCAGCGCAACGGTCGTGCGCTTTAGCCAAGCCTGGTCATCTTCCTGATCTTGCCTGGTCGGTAAATTCAAGATAATCCAACGCCGAGCAGCCGTGGCAGCCGGGTTCATAAGTTGGTCATAGACTTCTTTATAGATATTGAATGAAGCTTCTGCGCTTTCGCGCCTTTGTTGTATGGTAGTCTGAACATATTCTGAAAAAGCAAAGACCAGACCGCCAATTATGAGAGACATTGTGAGCAGGCTGGCAAATCCATCCAGGTAACTCCATTGTATAGGCTTTGGCCCTAAATTCTCTGGCAAAGAAGTTGTTTTGGGAAACAGGTACAGCGCACCAAAGAATATTAGAACCACTAGCGCCAGAGATAGCAGTCCTGAAGGAATGAGCCTTCCTATGGTTTCACGCCGGATTTTCTCTGGGTCAAAACGGCTGTTGTATTTTAGCTTTTCCATTTGCTATCCTTCCTGGGACAAGACTCGCCCTCAATAGTTATAGATGAATTATAGAATATTTTGGCGAAAAAACAATCGGGTTGCGGCCAAAGCCGCAACCCGATCTTGCCAGAATTGTATTGTCTTCCTCTAGTCCAGCTTCCCCGTCACCATGGCCAGCTTCAATTCGCCGATCGCCACCGTGATCTGGATCTCGCGCGGGCAGGCCACGGTGCAGTTGAAGGTGGTGTGGCAGCGTGTCACGCCGGATGTTTCGGAGAGGACATGCAGGCGCTCGGAGGCTGCCTCATCGCGGCTGTCGAAGATGAAGCGGTGCGCGTTGACCAGCGCCGCCGGGCCGAGATAATCGTCGCTGCCCCAGAAGGATGGGCAGGAGGTGGTGCAGGCTGCGCACAGGATGCACTTGGTGGTGTCGTCGAAGCGGGCGCGTTCTTCGGGAGATTGGATGCGTTCCCTTCCATCTTCGGGGAGAGGGCTTTCGTTGATAAAAAACGGCAGAACCTTTTTGTAATTGTCGAAGAAAGGCTCCATGTCCACGATCAAGTCTTTGATAACCTTCAACCCCAAGATGGGCTCGACCGTGATCTTTTCACCGAAATCTTTGACCAGCGCTTTACAGGCCAGGTAGTTGTGGCCGTTGATGCGCATGGCGTCCGATCCGCAGATGCCGTGCGCGCACGAGCGGCGAAAGGAGAGCGTGCCGTCATTGTAGGCCTTGACCTTTTCGAGCAGGTCGAGCACGCGGTCTGTAGGCTCGGCCTCGAGGGTATAAGTCTCGTAATGCCACTTCTGGTCTTTTTCGGGATTGTAGCGGAAGATTTTCAGTGTTACATCCATTATGACACCTCGTTGAAGGTGTCATTGCGAGGAGCCACGGAGCGGCGACGTGGCAATCTCCTATAACCTGTAAACTTGAGATTGCCACGCCCCTGCGGGGCTCGCAATGACATCTGGTTATTAATAAACTCTCTTCTTCGGCTCGAAGCGGGTCATCACAACCGGCTTGTACCCGATCTTCAGCTTGCCGTCCTCTTTCCAGATCAGGGTGTGTTTGAGCCAGTTATGGTCATCGCGCTCTGGATAATCCTCGCGGGCATGGCCGCCGCGCGATTCCGTGCGGTTGAGCGCGGAAGCAGCGATCACTTCTGCCATATCGAGCAGGTTGCCCATTTCCCACGCATTGAGCAGTTCGGTGTTGAAGATCTTGCCGGTATCCTGGATTTTGACATGCTTGAAGCGTTCCTGCAGCTCATTCACCTTCGCCAGCGCGTTCTTCATCCCTGCCTCGGTGCGGAAGACGCCCACGTCATCGAACATGACTTTCTTCATCTCGTTGCCGATATCGAAGATGTTTTCCTTCCCGCTTCCATGCCTGAGACCATCAAACTGCTCCCGTGAAAATTCGGTTGGATCTGCCGGGAGAGGGACATAATCCGCTCCCCTGGCGAATTCCGCTGCCTGCAGGCCAGCATGCTTGCCGAAGACTATGATATCTACCAGGGAATTGGTTCCCAGTCGGTTCGCGCCGTGCACCGAGACGCAGGCCACTTCACCCGCTGCGTATAACCCCGGAAAGACGGTGTTCTTCTCGTCGATCACCACCTCGCCGTATTTGTTAGTGGGGATGCCGCCCATGGTGTAATGCGCCGTCGGCTGGATCGGCATCGGCTGTGTGACCGGATCCACACCCAGGTAGACGCGGCAAAAGTCGATGATGTCGGGCAGTTTGCTCAGGATCTGCTCGCCGGTCACAACGAAGGGAGAACCGTCCGGGTTGGTGCGGCCATCGATCGCAGCATACTTGTTGACCACTTCGGGACGCACATCCAGGTAAAGGTAATTCGACCCATTCACACCGCGCCCTTCGCGAATTTCGAGATAAATAGCGCGGCTGATCACATCACGCGAGGCCAGGTCTTTGACGGTGGGCGCATAGTTTGTCATGAAGCGCTCGCCCTTGCCGTTGATCAACACACCGCCCTCACCGCGCACGCCTTCCGTGATCAGGATGCCCATCTTGTAAATGCCGGTGGGATGGAACTGGAAGAACTCCATATCTTCCAGTGGGATGCCGCGGCGGTAGACTACTGCAGTCCCATCCCCGGTATAGGCATAGGCGTTGGAGGTGATCTCCCAGACGCGCCCGTGCCCCCCGGTGGCAAAGATAACGGCTTTGGCGTGGAAAGTGTGCAGTTCACCGGTAGCCAGTTCGAGAGCGACAACGCCAGCGGTCTTGCCATTCACGACCAACAGGTCGAGCACCTGGAATTCGTCGTAGAACTTGACTTCGTTCTTCAGGCATTGCTGGTACAGGGTTTGCAGGATCATGTGCCCTGTGCGGTCGGCGGCGTAACAGGCGCGGCGGACGGGTTTGCCAGTTTCATTGTTGGTGTGGCCGCCGAAGGGTCGCTGTGCGATGCGGCCTTCAGGTGTGCGATCGAAGGGCAGGCCCATGTGCTCGAGTTCATACACAGCCGAGACAGCCTCCTCGCACATGAATTCGATGGCATCCTGGTCGCCCAGATAGTCCGAACCTTTGACCGTGTCATAGGTGTGCCATTCGGGATGGTCTTCTTCGTAATTGCCGAGGGCTGCGCCGATGCCGCCCTGTGCCGTGCCGGTGTGTGAGCGCGTGGGATACAGTTTGCTGATGACGGCGGTTTTGGCCGTTTTGGATGCGTACAGCCCGGCCATCAGGCCAGCGCCGCCCGCGCCAACGACCACGACTTCAAATTGATGAGTATTCATTGAGGCTGTCCTATGAAGTCCAGATGACGTAGATACCGATCACCCACATAATCGGCAAGATAATTGCGATCAAGATACGGAAGAACAAACGTACCCGGAGTTGCGCGAAGTAATCGTCCAGCACGCTGAGCACGCCGTGCAATCCATGTGCCGCTGCGGTGAAGACAAACAGACTGGCGACGACTTTCCAGAAGGGTGTGGCCCAGGGGTCCAGATCAGGTACGTTCGTGCTTTGCACATGAGTGTAGTTGGGAGTGAAAGCCCAGCGCAACACGTCTGTCAGGTTCATCTGATTGCGCGCCCCCATGATCAATGCGCCGATGATTGCGACCAACATGAACAGATACATAGCCAGGGCTGAAAGGCGCGTGAAGAGCCACATCAGGGTCTCAAAATTCATACCGCGTTTGTTGAGGGGTAGGGTTCTCGATTTTGTAGCCATCCTAACCTCCCAACGCGGTGTTGAGAATGACGATCACAGCCAGGCCGAAGACAGGCAGGAAGACAGCCCATTCTATCCAAATAGCTTCGCGGTCGAATTCGAACAATTTCGGCCAGAGATCCAGGATGGTGATGCGCAGGCCATTGATGCCGTGGAACAGTGCGCAGAAAATGACAAAGATCTGGAACCACCAGGATTCGTATACATCATTGATAAATTGACCGAGGTCGCCTCCTAAGAATGAGGCCAGGATGTGTGTTGTTACGAAGATGACGATGCCCAACCCACTGATGCGGTGTAGAAGCCAGGCGGTCTGTGGACCTCCCCCCCGATAGCGCAATCCCTGGATTACGCCGACGTTGCGTTCACGAGCCATACATGCCTCCTGCGATGAGTATAAGCAGTGCGAAGAAATTATCACACGGACAAGGAACAGTAGAAAGTGACAATTATCCTAGTTATTTCGTTTCAGACTTCCTCTAATAAAGCGGTCAGAGACCCTTATAATCCAAGTCGGTCTTTGTTATTCTAATCGAAAACTCTTATCTTAATGTAGAATAGAGATACTCTGTGCACACAATCATAGGAACACATCCAGGAGGTGCGCATGTCTGGTTCTAACCGGTTCAGCCGCAGAGATTTCATTTTGGCAACGACCGGTGTTGTGGGGGGCATCATCGGTGCTATATTAGGAATCCCGGCCATTGGATATTTGATCGCTCCGGCGCTGCGGGAAGATAAGGCTGGAGCTCCCGTCGTGATCGGCAAACTGGAGGATATTCCGGTCGGCCAGTTCCACCCCTTCTCTTTCACCATCACTAAGATTAACGGCTGGGAGCGGACTGCCAGCAACTATGGCGGATACCTCCTGCGCAGATCGGAAGATCCCAACGACATCCTTGTGCTTTCCAGCCGTTGCACGCATCTTTCCTGCACTGTCAACTGGAACGAGGAAACCCAGAAGTTCACCTGTCCCTGTCACGATGCCAGCTTCGATGCGGAAGGCAAAGTGTTGGATGGCCCGCCACCCGAGCCGCTCGGCCATTTTGAATATAGCGTGGATGCGGAAGGCGTCATCACCATCGTCCCGGTTGAGTTGGAGTCGGAGG
>CAZLOC010000181.1:0-7903 GCA_964560935.1 uncultured Anaerolineaceae bacterium
CAGAAATCCGCATACAGGATACCGGCATTGGTATCGACCCGGCCAATCTGGACATCATCTTCGAAAAACTGTATCAATTGGGCAAAGTAGAACTGCACTCATCTGGGCGTACCAGTTTCAAGGGCGGCGGTCCAGGGCTGGGATTGGCGATTGCAGCCGGCATTATCAAAGCACATAACGGTAAAATATGGGCCGAAAGCCCCGGGTATGACGAAAAGGAATTTCCGGGAAGCACCTTCCTCATTCGGCTTCCATTACCAAAAGAAAAAGTAGACACATAGAAGACGGAGGTTTTGGAATCTCCGCTATTTTGATTTTCGTTTCTTTCCTAGCCTTCCCTTTTTACCGTTTCGCAACTGATTCTACTGCCTGACCCCATACCAATCGCCGCCATTAAAATCATCAAAGAAAATTTGACGGTCTTCCTCATCCTTGATGGCTGCTCCCGCTTTATCGGCCATGGCAATGTATTTGTGCGCTTCCGCTTGATTTCCTGCCAATGCCTGTGTGCGAGCCATGCACTCATAGGCAAAGGCAAAGTCGAAATCGGAGAGTTGGTCTTTATGTTGCTCGGTCAATTCCAGGCAGCGTTGTGCGTATTGCAAGGCAACCTGCGTATTCCCGAGCACGGCATTGACCCGCGCCAGCATCCACACGCCGCGTTGAAGGTGCACACCGGTCCCTGCGGCGCGCCAATGCGCCAGGGACGCGTGGGCGTAATCTACCAATAATTCATTCTCCTCCTGTGTGCGCTCCTGCTTATCGAGCAGTTCCCAGGTTTTGCCGTTGAATTGCTTGGCAAAGAAAAGTTGGGCTTCGAATTCGGTAAAGGTTTTTTCTCCAGACATTTTTACCTCGCTAAATACACCGACTTGTTAGATGCAGTTGTACTCCATCCAGTTCGCAGTGCAACTGCTTGTCATTAAAAACCCTAAACTGTCAATTCTCCTCGCAGCACAGTCACTGCACTGCCGCCCACTTTGACGGTTTGGATATCGTCTCGCGGGCCCACCACTTCGACATAGGCCTGGCCGGGGCGGCTCATCCAGTGCCCTTGCTCGGCGATGAAGGTGGGAATTTCTATCAGTCCATGGTGCCAGAGGTAGGCGGCCATACCGCCCGTGGCCGAGCCGGTGAACGGGTCTTCCATCGTGTCGGGCGGGACACCGAAGTGACGGGCAAAGGTAGCTCCGTTTTCGACTCCTTGCAAGCAAAACAGATGCGGGCTGAAGAAATCGCTGCGTTCGCGCAGGGCAGTGTATTTTTCGACATCGAGGATGGCCTTACGCAACGCGTCATGTGACTTGAGCGGGATCATGATCTGCGGCGTACCCGTGCTGACGGTCTGGATGGGAGCGCCGGGGAGTAGATCAGAGTCGGTTAGTCCGAAAGCGGGCATCACGTCCGAGGCCTGATGCGTAGACAGGAACTGCGGTTTGCGTTGGGACATGACAATCCTGTCCACTTTTCCATCTGGAGCAAAAATTTCCACGTCAACGGGGCCATCGCGTAGTTCGAGCGGGATCTTGAGATAGTCCCCCGGCAGGGACAGCCGTCCCGAATCGACCAGCGCGTGGACAGTGGCGATGGTGGGATGCCCGGCCAGCGGGATTTCCTCGGCAGGGGTAAAATAGCGTGCGCGGAAATGTCCGTCCGGCTTTTTCCAGACAAATGCCGTTTCGGACAGGTTCATCTCCCTGGCGATGGCCTGCATGGCAGCGTCACTGAGATCAGCGCAGTCGAACAGCACGGCGCAGGGATTGCCGCCCAGAGGGTAGGTGGTGAAGGCGTCAACCTGGTAGAGAGAGTAAGTGGTCATAGGATTCCTTTCCGCTGTATTATAAAGTCAACCCTGTAGTGAGCCTACAGGGTTATTTGAGCGTTTGCTTCAATTCACCATGCTAAGCATGGATCGGTTTCTCTGTATCATCAATTATGTTTTTCAGTAGTATCACAGCCATTATCAGCATGAGCACTGCAATGACCAGGAAGGGGATCAAAACCCCAGAGCCATCGGGTGTTCCTTGTAAGATCATGTTGATGCCCATCGCGCTGACAGCTACGCCCATGGTCATGCCTTTCATCAGAGCTACGGATGTCAGCAGGTAGCCCCAGGCGCTGCGGCGCAGCAACAGGATACCGGAGAGAAATGCCAATGGCAGGATCAAGCCCAGGTCCATGGCCTGGATGACCATAGTGGTAGCATTCTCAAGGTATGGGATTTGGTCTTGTAAAATGGGCGGCAGGATGCGCCCCAGCCAGGCCAGCAATAGGAAAGCGCCGATGAAGAAGAGCAGCCCGGCGATCCAGGCGCGTGGCAGGCGTTCTGAAAACTTTCCCGATAGTGTTTCCAAATCGAAAGACATCATGCTCAAAATGAAAGCGAACAGGCTGAGCGAGTAGAGTGCCGTGTAGACCAGAAAGAACGCGTTGAAAGCGGCCAGAAATGCCATCGAAACGTAGGTGTACAGGAAAAATCCCAGGGTTCCGGTCAGGAGCAGTTGCCCGCGCAGAGAGCCGCGGAAGGCCAGCCAGGTGGAAGCAATCAGTAACGGCAACCCGAGCACGAGCACAACCAGGTCATTGGCTTTGGTTTGAGCAGCGGAACCGACCGTCTCGTATTTGTACAGCCCCTGTGCGTAGATCATGACTTCTTCGCCACGATAGCTGATGAATGGATAAGGCTGGCCGTCCGTCTGGAAAAAGAGACCGGTCCCGGCGGCGATGAGCGCCAGAACACCGATCAAGGGGATGAGCCAGCGAAGAGTGGCTTGGTATTTCATTTGGATTCTCCTATGCAAAAACAGTCTGCGCCCAACCGCGGATTCTGTCCCAATCACGGCAGTCTTCATCCACGGCCTTGACCGCTTTAGAGATCATCCGGTCCAGGAAGGACAGGCGCGACATGTCGAACTTCCCGGCGAAGAAGACTTCCCCCACTGGCTTGAGCAGTGGGCGGATATCCTTCAGATAAGCCAGGCGGTTGGCGCGGCTTTCTTCGTCGTCCCCTCGGTTGAGCATGTGGACGGTGAACAGCGCCACCGGCATTTGGTTGAGCGCCCCCTGGTTATCCTTGACGAACTCGGCCGCTTCGGGCAGCCAGTTGCCCATGCGGATGGCGCTGCCGACCAGCACTGCTTGGTAGCCGTCTAGGGACGGTTTCTCTTTAATCGGCTCGACGTCGACTTCGAAGCCGCGCGCAGCGATGGTCTCGCCGATAGCTGCTGCCACTTTGGCGGTGGACCCGGCGCGAGTGGCGTAGGTGACAAGTATGCGTTTGTTCATGAGATGTTCCTTTTAATAAATTTTGTAGATATATTTTAAACTTTGTACAAATAATGTACGACGTTCATCAAGTTGCAAAAAAATCACTGTGGAGAGAGCATTGTGGAAAGCGCTGTATATAGCTCATCCATCAAGCTGTCGAATTCTTTCCCAAATTCTCGCATTAAACTGCCCCGCAGCACAGATGCGCCGTGGATCAGGAACCACAGGTTGAACGCCAGCAGATCGGGAGTGAAGCCATCCGGCAGGCGCAATTGACCGGCGTCCGCGCTCTGGGCCAGCAGCATGCGCAGGCCCTTGAAATTGGGATGCTCCATGAACTCTGCCAGGCTCTTAGGCGAGATGCGCGTGGATGACATCATCAACTGGTACTGGGCCGGGTACTGTTTGGCGAATTCGTAGATGTTCATGCCGGATTGCATCAGCATGGCGAGCGGTTCTTCGCTGGCGGGCATGTGACGCTGGTTGTACTCGGCAGACAGCCTCCAGGCTTCGTTCGTCAGTTCATCCAGGATTTCATCCTTGTCTTTGAAATATTTGTACAACGCAGAGGGAGAGTAATCCACCAGATCGGCCAGCGTGCGCATGGAGAGCCCGTCGATGCCTTGCTCCATGATGGTGGAGCGGGCGGCATCCAGAATCGCCTGGCGGTTCTTCTCAAACCTGCGTTCGCTGGGGGTGGAGGGAGTGGTCATAGCATTTCCTTCGTTTCAAAGTAAACGATGTTCACTATATATACATCGTTCTTGCCTGGTTGTCAAGGGCGCTCGTTCCCCAGTTTTTGGGTTTGATATTCTCTTTTTGGTCACAATGTTATATAGTGATATTGCAGATTGTTGTGTACGGAGAGAGGTTTTCAGGAGGAAACGTGTTTAAAAACAGCGATGGGTTCAAACAACTTGTGAGCATATATGTGGCAGAAAATGCTGACGGTCCTATCGGGTTATACCTTGGCGCTGGCGTGAACCTTCCAACCAGACAGGTGACAAAACCAACCTTCGATACCTATTCCTGGCTGGAACTGCTGCGTGCAATCTACAACCGAAATATGGTCCAATACTGTGATTCCTTTGAATGGTTGAAAAACAAGTACGCGAATGATTGGCCGGGGTTGGCTGAGGCTTTGGTCGGGCAGATGAGCGTCGAAAAATTGGTGGATGAAATCGACCTGCTCTTTTACCATGGCTTGCCGCGAAAGGATAAGTATGGCCGCTTGAGCAAGCGTATGCTGGACCAAGCTCCCACACTGCACGCCGCCATCTGTTTTATAGCGCGCATCAAAGAGAAATGGACCTTCGAGCCGAATCCAAAGGTGCGCACCGTGATCACCCCCAACTATGATTTCTTTTTTGGCGCGGGCTGGACGCGTTATCAAACTTTCCACGATCATTGGAAGTTGATGACCCCATTCAGCCAGGATGAACCCGACCCGACACAACGCACCATCAACTACATCCACGGTTATGTACCTTATAAACTGGATCGCCGGAAAGAACTCGTTCTAACTCGCGAGAGTTACAGAAACGCGTACAGGAAGAACGGCTTTGCCCGCAGGGTGCTTGAACATGCAGCCCGGGATTGTCATTTGATCTTTATCGGTACTTCCTTCGGTGATAAACCTGTAATTGAAATTCTTAAGAATGCCAAAAAGAAGAGCCACAGGATGCAACACTTCGTCATAGACAAATCCCCGCATCCTGAGAGACTGGCGATGTTCGAAGAATTGGGAATCACCCCAATCATCGTCGAAGATTATGCTGAAATTGCTACCGTACTCGAAAAACTTTACTACGCTGGTCTCGAAAAGAATGGTTGGGAGAAATTTGGACTTACCAATGCTGCTTATTGGGAAAGGTTAAAAGTAGGTCCCGAAAAGTAGGCCATATACCAGTATCGCCATCATGCTACGCGATCGGCTACTCATGGAGGATGGACAACAGGCGGTCAAAGAGAGCGGGTATATGCCCATTCACTAAGCATCTGATGTGTGTGCCTCCCACATTATCGTTGTCCAAACAGGCAAACTTTGATATTTATGCTATACTGCGAAAATCGCAGGCCAATCACACTTACAACATGCCCATCCTGCTCCTCTTATTGGTAAAGGCAGGTGCTTATGGTATCCCGGCGTCTGGTAAATTCATCGGTAGTTTTCCTTCTCGTCGTCCTCTCCTGTAACTTCATTCAATCTCTAAATCCAGCAGGTGAAAATCCTTCTGCGAGTGGAGCGGCGCTTCTCAACGAGGTGCTCTTTCTCCCCGCACAAGGAGAGTCCGCTTTTGTTGAATTAAAAAGTTCCGGCGGACAAGTCGCTTTGGGTGGACTGTATCTGGTGAACGAGCGGGGTGAGTCTTATTCCCTGCCAGGGGAATTCAACGATCTTGCCTTCGACCAATTCCTGTTGATCCTGTTCGATGGAACCGACCGCGTCGAAGACAAAACGATCCATTCAGGCCTGGGCGGATTCCTTGACCCCAACTCTGGATTCCTGGAGCTGTACGCCTCAGACGGGACTCTGCTCGACCGCGCCGCCTGGGGACCCGGTCAACCTGCCTCAGTTAAACTGACGCGAGGAGGCATCATCTCTGACCTCGAACCGGGCACGAGCATCGGGCGCTTCCCGCTTTCCGTTCAGCCTGATCCTCTCGAATGGACAGTCTTTTCACCAACCCAAGCCACCCCCGGCGCGGCCAACCCCCAGCCCGGCGTGGAGGTTATGATTCCCCTCAACGGAGCAGTGATTACACAGACCAGTTTCGACCTGAGCTGGTATCCCGTTCCCGGAGCGACGCAGTACACCGTTCAGGTAGCAGGGAGTGAGGCATTCGATGCACCTGTGGTCGATGAAACAGTAGCCGCGCCTGAATTGGGTGTTCAGCTATCCCCTGGAACGTACTTCTGGCGCGTGCAGGCTATTGCAGAGGGTAGGGGGATTGCCGATTTCTCTCCCACGCAGACATTCTCGATCAGTCCTACCAGTTCCATCGGTCACCTGGCCGCGCCGCGGCAACAGACCAGCCTGGCGGTGCCTTTTTTGAGCCAGCACAAAGATACGCAAATGATTCTGCTCGAATCCAAGAACGAGGAGGGTGAACATGCCTGGGATGTGGCCCACCCGGGTCTGGATCGCAACGACCCGGCCGACTACGGGAACTGCGCCCTTGCTTCAATCGCCATGGTCAATGCTTTTTATGGTGGCGATCTCAGCCAGGATCGCATTGGCTTTGAGGTCTTCCATGATACGCTGCCCGGCCCCGAGTATGACCTGATGTATGGCCAGGGCCTGTATCCCGACCAGACCACCCAGGCATTGGCCTTTGCCCTGGACTCGGAACCAGTGTTTCGTCCGCAGCCGGAAACGCTCGACATATTGTGGGTAGACGTCCAGTTGGCGATTAATGCGGACGCTCCCATTGTGGCTGCTCAACTGCCCGGCCATGCCTTCGTCATCACCGGATATTACGAGGACAACACCACGCGCTTCGTGATGATCAATGATCCCTGGTGGGGACAGTATGCAGTTGATATTGCCGGTGTTCGATGGAAATATTACTGGATGACTTCCCCAGATTCCATCCCTGTTCTGAATGACCCGGAGATCGGCATGGACTCGGATGGCGATGGCATTGTGGATTTCGACGAGATCAATCGCTTCGGCACTAATCCGAATGACCGCGATACAGACAAGGACAGTTTGGAGGACAAGGATGATTTGCGGGCAAGCATCTATGACGAACAATGGGGATATGCGCTTGCATCCCTGTCGTTCCTTGGGCGCGATTACGACAATGATGGTGTCAAGATGGAACTGGACGAGGACTCCGATGGCGGCGGCTGTTTCGATGGCATGGAAGATTTCGACCTGGATGGAAAATACAAGGAACCGGAGACTTGGAACTTTGACGAAGAGGACGACGCCTGCTTCTGGGGAACAGAAGAGCTCTATCTTGAGAATACGTGGGTTACCAGTGACGGAAGCCATCACCAGATCCTTCGGACGTATGTAAAATTCTCGTTGCATGCTATAGAAGAAGGAAAATTAGAGGGGCTGGCGCAGATCACTTACACTCATACCGGTGAGTTCAACTACCCGGAGTGCTCGGGAACACATGACATCGGAACTCAATTCTTCCAGGCGACATTAGCCGGAGAGTTTCAAAAACTTGCAGATGGCAGTACCTTTGTAGGTTTTCGGGCGGCTCCCGACCATGGGGAGCCTTATACCATCCAATGGATCATGGCATGTTCTGGCGTAGAACCACCTAACGAACAGCAGGATGGCTGGACTTGGGGAGGTTCATCTGGTACGCTGAAGGATGGCGTTTTTGATTACTACCAGGATTTTTCGACCGCTGACTTTGAGGAGTTCTGGCAAAAGGTCCACATGGAGCAGGGGCAGGGAATGGAATAAAAAAACTGCCCTGTGCTAGTTTTCAAGTACAGGACAGTTCCGTTGGTTTGCTGGTACTCTAAATATGGATCGGAGTTCCCTCCGCCCCATGCGCCGCCTCCATGATCACCTCGGAGAGCGTCGGGTGGGCATGCACGTTGCGGGCGATCTCGGCCGGGGTCAGTTCCATCATGTGCGCCAGGGTCAGCTCGGGCAGCAGTTCGGTCA
>CAZLOC010000182.1:0-2668 GCA_964560935.1 uncultured Anaerolineaceae bacterium
ATTTCCGCAGCATGGCGCTTCGCACATCGCACGTGGCACATCGCACGTTCTCCTGACCGGCCACTTCGACGTTGTCGAACCGGACCCCGACGACTCCCAATTCACCCCTCACATCGAGGGCGATTATCTCTGGGGCCGTGGCGCGGCGGACATGAAGACTGTCGTCGCCACCTATATGGTCTGGATGAAGGATGCGCTTAGATCGGGAAATTCATATCCCAACATCGCCCTGCTGCTGGTCGGCAACGAAGAGAACGGTGAATCCGAAGCCTGGGGCACGCCTTTTGTCTTGAAGGAGTTGGGCATCACGCCCTCGCTCTTCATTGCTGGCGAACGAACAGGCGAAAAAGGGAACGAACTCTTCGGCGAGATTTGTATCGAAAACCGCGGCGTCATGCGCTTTGACGTGATCGCGCGCGGCGCGAAAGGTCACTCCGGTGTGTCAGGCGCCCGCGGGGACTTGAGCGAGCGTCTCATCCATGCGCGGGGATCGTTGAGCGAAATTTTTACCAGGCATCTCTCTCTCAAATCTCCCGACGGCTGGCAGTCGCAAGCCAAATTCCCCTTCATCAATGTCGGCACACCGGGTATTTACAATATTACCGCCGCAGAAGGTGTGCTGGGCGTGGAAATCCGCCCCATCCCGCAGGATGACACCAAAACCCTGCATAAAGAAGTCGAAGCCTACTGTGCGGATAACGGATTGGAAGTCATCTTTTCGGTGATGGAAGATGGCGTGGCCTGCGACCCTGAAAACCCAGCATTGAAAGCATTGATTAAGGCGGTCAGGCAGGCATCCGGTGCAGAGCCAAAGCTTGGCAGGAAACTGCCCGGGACCAGTGCCCGCTTCGCGCCCGGCGGGCAGGCCGTGGTCTGGGGGCAAAGCGGGATCGGTCCGCATGCCAAGGATGAAAGGCACTATATCCCCAGCATCGAGCCGTATTACCGGGCTTTGAACGAATTGGCGAAGAATTGGAAATAAACTGAAAGAGCGGCCTGTTCAACCAGACCGCTCTTCACTTATCAGATGATGTGTAAGTTGCAGACCTGGCGGAAATGGTAGCCGTAGATGGAGAAAGCAATCGCTAACGGGAACAGTTTGGGGCGGCGGAAGAGCGTCCAGAAGAAAAGTTTCCAGTAATAGACGCGTTCTTTGTCGATAATCCCCAGTTGGATGATCGAACGCAAGAAAGCCAGGATATATTCGAAATCCAGCGCAACTTTGATTTTTGGCGCTTTGTATTCCTTCAAGAAGGTCTTGACACGCGCATAGTAATTTTTGGGCGCATATAGATAATTGATGACAGTTTTGTAACCCTTCTGAAGTACATCCAGATTCATCTTCGGGATGATGTTGGTGGTGCCATCGACATTGTCACCAGAGGACTCGCCCAATAATCGTCCCTCACGCTTCAATCGTTCATAAAGCCTGGTGCCGATTGGCGCTTGCAGCAGACCGACCATGGCGGTCACAATGCCGCTTTTTTGAATGAACTCGATCTGCTTCTGGAAGATCGAGGGGGTATCGCTGTCAAAGCCGATGATAAAGCCGCCCTGGACTTGCATGCCGCTGCGTTGGATGCGTTTTATATCCTCGATCATATCCCGGCGGCGGTTTTGCTTTTTATTGCATTCGATCAGGCTTTCTTCATCGGGCGTTTCGACCCCGATGAAGACCATGTTGAATCCTGCTTGCGCCATCAGGTTCATCAACTCTTCATCATCGGCCAGGTTGATGGACACCTCGGTGTGGAAGGTCATCCCGGTCTTGTCTTTGCGCCATTCGATCAACGCGGGCAACAGGTTTTCTTTGAGATGTTTTTTGTTCCCGATGAAATTATCGTCGACGAAAAAGACGCCCGAGCGCCAGCCGAGTTGGTAAAGCCCGTCCAATTCGCGGATGATTTGCCCGGCGGTCTTGACACGCGGCCTGTGGCCGAAGAGCACAGTGATGTTGCAAAATTCGCAATCGAACGGGCAGCCGCGCGAATACTGGATGGCCATGGTGGCGTAGCGTTTTATCTCGAGAAGTTCCCATAGCGGGGCGGGGGTACCCTGGATATCCGGGAATTCGCTGGTTGTGTAGACTCGTTTTGCACTGCCTCGTTCCAGGTCGCTCAGGAAGGGTGGCAGGGTCAGTTCCGCTTCGTTCAGGATGAAATGATCTACGTCCGCGAACTGATCGTATTCGGCGGTAAAAAGCGGCCCCCCGGCCACAACTTTGAGCCTTGCGGCTTTACAACGAGCAATGATCTGTCGAGCCGAGTCGCGTTGGATGGCCATGGCGCTGATCAGGGCCATATCTGCCCAGACCAGGTCTTGTTCACTGAGTCTCGTGACGTTCAGATCAATCAAACGTTTTTCCCAGTGCGAGGGCAACATGGCCGCCACAGTCAATAAACCCAGCGGAGGCAGGGAAGCCTGTTTGCGGATGAATTTAAGGGCGTGTTTGAAACTCCAAAATGTATCCGGGAATTCGGGGTAAATTAACAGCACTTTCATTTTGATCCTCCAAGCAGGTAAGTCAAGGGCTCTGGACTCAAGAGTTTCTGGTTTTACCCTTGATGGTTCGTTTACGCAACATTCATGATCGTATTCGTGATCTGCTGCTATCTATTCCCCCTGCCGTTTACCATCATTTAGGAAACGGACGTTGAACTCTTTTGAT
>CAZLOC010000182.1:2768-7891 GCA_964560935.1 uncultured Anaerolineaceae bacterium
CTATTCCCCCTGCCGTTTACCATCATTTAGGAAACGGACGTTGAACTCTTTTGATTATGTTTATCGTTTTCAGGTTATATCATTATAGCCCGAAAAGATGGGTATCCTTTTGATTGGTAGATATTAGATGGTGATTTGATAGCTGAATAGTAGTGATTCGATAGCTCCCCGCTGTAGAACCAGAAACGGTTGTTCTTACCTCCGAGAGAGCGCAAAAATAATGGGCGAGACCGCAATTGCTTCCCGCCCTGTTTTCAGGCTTCCTGTTATTTCAACCGTTCCGCCACGATCTCGGCCACATCCTTGACCATCACCTCGCCGCCATCCGCTTTGGAGGCGTCGTTCAGCATTGTCATGCAAAACGGACAGCCGACAGCCAGCATCTTCACGCCTGTCGCTTTGGCCTCAGCGAAGCGCGCCCGGTTGACGTTGGTCTCGCCGTGCTCTTCTTCCTTCCACATCTGTGCGCCGCCTGCGCCGCAGCAGAAGGACTTTTCCCCGTGACGTGGCATCTCCACTGTCACCATACCCGAATTTTTCAAGGCCTCACGCGGCGCGTCCACAATCTTGTTATGTCGCCCCAAATAGCACGGGTCGTGGAACGTCACTGAATACCGATCACCGGATACTGATAACTGTATCTTCCCTGCTCCGACCAATTCGTTGATCAATTGCGTGTGGTGGATGACCTCGTAATTCCCGCCAAAAGCAGGGTACTCGTTCTTGATGGTGTGCAGGCAGTGCGGACAGGTCGTCACGATGCGCGGCGGCTTGACCTCGTTCAGCATCTCCACGTTGGCGGAGGCCAATTCGAAGAATAAATACTCGTTCCCGGCGCGGCGCGCGGAGTCGCCGGTACACTGTTCGTTCTGTCCGAGCACGGCGTAGCTCAAGCCGGATGCATTCAGGATCTTGGCGAAAGCCTGGGCGGTCTTCTGGGCGCGCGCGTCGGTCGCGGGAGCGCAGCCCACCCACCACAAGATTTCGGGTTCGGGGTTCTGCTCGATGGTCGGCACATTCAAGCCCTCGGCCCACTTCATGCGCTCGGCCTGGGAGACGTTCCACGGGTTGGCGTTGCGCTCCATGCCTTTAAAGGCATTCTCCCACTGCTTGGGGAAGTTGTTTTCCATCAGCACCAGTGAGCGGCGGATATCGAGGATGTCACGCATCGGTTCGTTACCCACCGGGCAGATGTCCACGCACGCGCCGCAGGATGTGCAGGCCCATACTGATTCCTCATTGATCGCAAATTCCAATAATGGCTTGCTCTCTTCGCCGCTGGCAAATTTTGTTCCTTCTTCACGGTTAAAGTAATAACGTTTGTTAATTTCAAGCGCAGCAGGCGATAGAATTTTGCCGGTATTGTAAGCCGGGCAGACTTCCTGGCAGCGGTTGCACATGATGCAGGCGTAGCTGTCCATGAGTTGCTCCCAGCCCAGGTGTTCCAGGTTGGTAGCGCCAAATTGCTCAATGCTCTCGTCCTCGAAATTTACATAGCTCAATTGGCCGATGGACTTGCGTTCCGGCTTGAGCAGGAAATTGATCGGCGCGAAGAACAGGTGCAAGTGTTTAGTATAGGGGAAATAGGGTAGGAAGGCGACAATGGACCCGAGCGACAACCAGAAGCCAATGTGCTCCAAAATGCCTCTGGTTCCCTCGTTCATGCCGGACCATAAACCTGCTACCGTTGTAGCAAACGGCTGCCACGCATCCGGGCCCGCTCCCGCCAAAAAGACCGATTCGCTTAGCAGCCGGGCGCTGATATGGATAAAAATGAAACCCGCCACGATAGCCGAATCGCGCTTGATGCCCGTCCGCGCGCGTGGGTCGAGCAGGGTTGTCTCACGTGTGGACAACACAGCCGGTTTAAACACGAAGCGACGGATTTCCATCCCGACGATGCCGACTAGCACGGCCAGGGTCGAAATATCGGCCAGCAGGCGGTAGGTATTGCCCAGCGCTCCTGTTCCAACCAGGAAGCGGTAGTTCGGGATGAAACCCTGTAGAATCTCGGCCAGGTTGACCAGTAAAAAGTAAAGGAAGCCCCAACCGATCAGAGCGTGAAGCAGGCTCGGGCCCAGTCTGAAGCGGAACAGGGGGCGGAAGGTCCCGACTTTGACGGCCACCTTCCACAATCGTTTCCATGCCAGCGACCAGTCCGGTTTGCCCTGTCCGCGTGAGATGATCTTGATGATGCGTCGAATGCCAATCCAGGTGAAGTAAAGAGAACTGAGAACTGCGGCTACAAATAAAATTTTCTCGACGAGGGTCAGCATAGAAACTCCTTAGGCAAGATTGCTTAAGTTTAGCACAGCTTTATTGGACGATGTATAAGGCAAAAAATGGATGAGGCGAGCAGTGCCTCCGTTGTAAATTTAACCCCCGGAATTTATTGACTGATATCTTCTACGTAATCGGCTGCTATACTGCAAACCCCATTCAAGTTAGCGGCCACGTTTTCCCACTCTAGAGTTTGTCCCTTGTCAGCAGTGATTTGCACGGCTTCGCCCAGGCAGCCCGGCCCGGCGTTGTAGTTGACCAGGGTGAACCTCCACAAATCCTCGTAACTGGCGGCTTCACCAGGGGCGTCCCCGCTGACATTGCGCACGATGCGCCCGGCCTGCTCGCAATTTGCCAACATCGTATATCCAAAAACTCTGACGCTGAAATCGGCGCGTGACAGGTCGATGCCAAGCGGACAGTCTTCACAGGTGGCATTGACGGTGTTGACCAGCCCCAGACGTAACGCTTCTGTTTCTTCGTCAGCCAGGTGCAGGTATCCTTTTTCACAGCGCTCCTCGGATAGAACCAGCGGGCAAAATTGTTCAAAGAATGAAGCGTTCCATAGTAGCGTTGTGTCAGCACCATCTTCTGTGAGTTGCCCCAGGCCGATGTCGCTATCCTGGAATAGAGCCGGCCAGAATTGGCTTTCTCGCGCGAACAGTTTCTTGAGCATCTGCGCCGGGACGCCAGTCTCCTGGGCAACTTCCAGGATCAAATTATCAAAGCGATTCTGCCATCCAACAACATCCGGGTGGGCAGCTTCCAGTCCACAAGTGTTGGCTCCATAGCTGTCTAACAGCAAGCCGTGATTATCACAACTGCCGGCATCCACTACTCCAGCCGAAATCAAATTAGCTGCCAGATAATTGTAGGGGATTGCTGTGTTCAAATCTTCAACGCGTTTGGGCGTGGTCAGCCAATCGGGTGGGCCGCCTACCGGAGGAAAAGCTCCCCATGATTCGGCGCAACTGGCTATGGGTACGCCGGTCCATTGGCTGCTGAGTACGTCCACATACCAGTAGGATTGGTCAGGATTGCCTTCATCGTCTTCTGCCACGCGCACTTGGGCTGAGAAAACCTCGCTGCTATCCCCGTAGCTGGAATAGGCCCAGAAGTCCACTGTGACGCCATCAGCATCTGTCGGCGCCAGGCGAATGTAACAAGGCGAGCCGCAAGTGAACGGTTCGCCATCGATCAACCCGCCGATACCAGTGATCTCTTCGTTGGGCAGCGGTTCTTCGCCGGTAATCACCAGTTTTGGCATGACTTCACACAGGTTTGTAGCTATCGTAGACAGGGGAGAGCAATCTTCTAGATTGATCCAAGCTTCTGCGGCTGGCAGTTCAACCGCTATCTCGCGTTGGGATGGCACAGCATCTACCTGGTAGAAGTAATACCCGTCACAGTGGTTATATTTACCCTCAGTGCAGAGTTCCTGTTCGAACCATTCTTCGGCGATATCCTCGCCGCAGTCGATGTAGACATCATCCAGGGTTGGTAAGCCTTCGTGGTCGGTGACGATTTCGCAGGCGAGCGATCTATCGTCAAAGCGAGCCATCCACCAGGTGTAGATGGTGTAATCAACGATAATGGATGTGTAACGGTCGGGACCGGGCGGCGTATCGAGAGCGGCACGCAGGTTGAAGCCCGGGGAAGAAGCGAAGGCGCTTCCCACCAGGACGAGGAGCGTGCTCATCGCCGAAAGAGTGAGTTGAGGCCGTAAACGTTTCCCATCCATAATAAAAAAAAGCCCGCCTTTATTATTATAGCGGACTCTGGGATTTGTGCAACCGTTAGTTTTGTTTGTCCATGTCTTCGAGCATGGACAGGTCGCGGTTCAGGTTGCGGAAGCGGATGAACAGGCTGGCCACATAGATCAGCATCACAGCGAAGGAGATGGCATATCCGGCGACCATATATTGGGATGTATCAGGAGGGGTTTCTAAAAAGAACATGTTTGCCTCTTTATTGCATAACCTTGAGTTTGAGTTGTTCGACCTTGTCGGCCAGCGCGCCCATGCGGATGCGGTTCCAGAACAGGTCGATGAAGATGACGGTGAAGGCGAACAAGGAGAAGAAGAAGGCCACTTTCATGTCCGCTGTGAGGGGCAGCGTTTCCTGTTGGGCTGAATTGGCGGTGCCAATAACGACAGGATGGATGGAACGGAACAGGCGAATAGCCATGAAGGTGATGGGTACGCTGACCGCGCCGATCAGGGTGTAGACCGCGCCGAAACGGGCGCGGCGATCGGGGTCTTCGATGCCCTGGCGCAGCATGAAGTAAGCGATGTAGATTAGTTCGGTGATGGCCGCAGTGGTCAGGCGCGGGTCCCAGGTCCACCAGGTGTTCCAGACGGGACGAGCCCAGATAGCGCCAAGCACGATGGCGATAAAGAAAAATACCAGGCTGATCTCAACTGCGGCCATTTCGACGCGGTCCCATTTCAGGTCACCGGTGCGCAAGTAGACGATGCCAGAGACACCTGCGGCCATGAAGCCCAGCATGCCGACCCAGGCGGTGGCCACGTGGAAGTAGAACACGCGCTGCACCTGTCCCATGACGGCTTCGGTGGGGGCGAAGACCAGCGCCAAGTAAGTAGATACGCCCAATAGAATGAGAGAGATAATGTCGAGGGCGAGCAAGGTGGTAGGTTTCTTTTGCATAAAGTTCTCCTGTAAATATTTATTCCTCTACAACGTAATCGAAAACCATAAAAGCAATGGCAGTGAAGATCACGTCGTAGGCGATCAACAGATTAAGCCAGGGCAGGATTTCGTCCATGCCGGCGCCGGTCAGGTAACCGCCGCTGGCCTTGACCGCGGCGATCAGGATCGGCACA
>CAZLOC010000183.1:0-7840 GCA_964560935.1 uncultured Anaerolineaceae bacterium
TTATCGATAACGGCCGCTCGCGCCTGCAAAACTCAGCCCTGCGGGAAATCCTTTACTGCATCCGCTGCGGCGCCTGCTTGAACGCCTGCCCGGTCTTCCGCGAAATCGGCGGGCACGCTTATCTCGGCGCGGATGGGGGCATCGCACCCTATCCCGGCCCGATCGGCTCGGTCGTATCGCCGGGGCTGCTGGGCGAGAATTACGTGCAGCTAGCGCAGGCCTCGTCCCTGTGCGGGGCGTGCAAGGATGCCTGTCCCGTTGACATCGACTTACCCAAGCTGCTGACACGTGTGCGAGCAGGTGCAACCAGTGACCAGTTTTCAGTGACTAGTAGCCAGGCAGCGGCAGGACTGTCCATGCCTGTGCGATTTGGTTTGCAGATGTACACCCGCATCGCGACTCGCCCGGGCCTGTTCGCCCTTTCGCAACGACTGGCCGGGCTGGGAGCACGTCTCGTCTCCCCCGCCTCTACCTGGATGAAATTCCCCGCCTTCACCGGTTGGGGTTACAGCAAGGACTTTCCACGTCCGGCAGTAAAACCATTCCGGGATAGATGGCAGGAGATTCACCACAGAGACACGGTCCCCTTCGGGGATGATAAGATCACAGAGATTCATAATTTAGAAAGAGAACAAAAAGAGACAAAAGCATCAGAACCATCAAAAATCAACTTGGTGGGACGTTTCACCGAAGAACTGCTGGCGTTAAGCGGACACGTTGTCATCTGCAAGGAGATCGATCTGCCCGGTAAAGTCATCGCTTTGTTGCGTGAGAAAAATATCGACCGGGTCCAAACCTGGGATCAAATCCCAGGGCTGGAGGAGGCTGCGCTAACGGAAGCAGGCATCACGGTCCAGCACGAAGCGGATGAGAACATCAAAGCAGGCATCACCGGCGCGCTGGCGGGCATCGCCGAAACAGGCACACTGGTCATCCCGGGCGGCGAGGGCCAGCCATTGACCGCCTCCCTGCTGCCGGAAATCCACATCGCGGTGCTGCGCGCGTCCGACATCGAAGAAAGCCTGGAGAAGCTTGTGAAACTTCGCAAGGTTGAGATACATCCCTCGGTGGTTCTGGTCAGCGGACCCTCGCGCACGGCTGACATCGAAATGACCCTGACGATCGGCGTACACGGGCCGGGGGAGTTGCACGTGTTTGTTGTGACCTAGTGAGTTGAGTGCGTCGCACCTGCCGAACAGGATAATTCCACTAAGCGTAACTCAGCATCAGCCAAACCATTCCCATCAAACCAGGTGCGACGCACTGGATTTACTTTGTTCTGAAATTTCAATTCACAACGGGGAAAATAGCCTATAATACATGTATCCTTTTAGAGGGACATATGCCTTGACCGCCACAACCTCCCCAAAACACGTTTTCATGAGCTACAGTCGCAGGGATGAAGCTGTCATGCGGCGTATTGTGAAGTTCCTGCGGAAGCAAGGCATCAACGTATGGGTGGACAATGAGAAGTTGGTGCCCGGCACACCCATCTGGGAAGAAGAAATCGAGAAAGCCATCAAAAGCGCATCTTCTGTTATCGTCATCCTCTCCCCGGATTCGAAAAACTCCGAATGGGTGCGGCGGGAAATCTCTCTTGCGGATCAATATCGTACGCGTATTTTCCCGGTGCTGGTGCGTGGGGATGAAGAATCATCCATTACTTTGCGCCTGATCACTCGCCAATATGTAGATATTCGTCAAAATGAAGAAAGTGGCTTGGGCTCTTTAAGTGCAGAACTTTCACGATACTTGAAAGAACTTGAAGCCCAAGAACGAAGATCGAGAGAAGCAGCCGAAAGGCTGGCTCGCGAGAAAGTTGAGCGTGAAGCCGCTGAAAATGCCGCACGCGAGAAAGCAAAACGAGATACTGCTGAAAAAGTTGCTCGTGAAGAGGCTGAACGCAAAGCCACTGAAAAAACTGTTCTCGAGGAAGCAGAGCGTAAAGCTGCCCAAAAAACATCTCTCGAAAAAGCCAAACGTGAAGCTTATGTAATGGCAGTTCGTGAAAAAGCAGAGCGCGAAGCTGCTGATTTAATAGCCCGCCCTAAAAAAACTGTACTCAAACGAAAAGCCCTTTGGAAGTACGCCCTCATTGGATTTATCTTATTGTGTCTCATAATCACTATTGGTAGGGTTTGGGGAATTTCATCCTCAATACAAAAACAGAAAAATTCACCTTCCGAAACGGTGGATAACACTGAAAATCACACACCTGGGTCAACCTCAACTTCTTCAGTACCCACCCCGCTCGTTCTTGCAGGTACACCCTTACCTTTTACACCGCAGGAAATCACTTCACAAAATGCTGATCGGGTTGTGCAATTCACTTACAGAACTTCAATAGCATTATTTTTAGGCCAAGTTGTATATTCACCTGATAGTAAAATGTTAGCCTTAATAGCGGGCTCAAATGGGATTTTTTTGTACGAATCTTCTAATCTGAATCAGATTTCCCATATTGACACATCTGGGCTATTCAACATAGCATTCTCACCAGATGGGTCAATTTTGGCTTTGGGAACTGATGACGGCGCTAATTTATTTCTTATTAAAGATGGAACTCTGCTACTAACTCTAGTAGGGCATACAGCTACGACGAGCGTGACCTTCTCACCGAATGGGGAAACCTTAGCCTCCGGGTCAGATGACAAGACCATTCGCTTATGGCGTGTTAGTGATGGAGAGCTGCTGAAAAACCTGGAAGGACATACACGTGGCGTCAATAGTGTGGTATTTTCGCCAGATGGGGAAATCTTGGCATCTGGGTCAAATGATAGAACCATCCGCCTATGGCGCGTGAGTGACGGAGCACCCATCCTAATCCTGGAGGGGAATACAAATAACTTTAATAGCGTGGCATTTTCACCGGATGGGGAAACCCTGGCTTCCGGGTCAAGTGACAACAACATCCGCCTGTGGCGTGTGAGTGACGGTGCGTTATTGCAAACTCTGGAAGTAAACCCTTACGGCGTCAAGAGCGTGACATTCTCACCGGATGGGAGCATCCTGGCGTCCGGGTTAGCCGATGGCACAATTTGCTTATGGCGTGTTAGTGATGGAGAGTTGCTAAAAACCCTTGAAGGGCATACCAGTCCTGTCTGGAGCGTGGCATTCTCACCAGATGGCACAACTCTTGCATCTTCGGACAGCATATTTGGCGCAATCCGTTTGTGGGGTATAGCACCATAATGACAAAAATCTCCGAGATTTTTGAAATCTCGGAGATTTTCTATTTTATTTAGCCTTTTTTATTGCCTTTGTTGTCTTGCTCGTTCTCTTCTTCTCCCCTGCCGACTTTTTTCTTGTTGCCCGCTTCTTCGCAGGCTTCTTCCCCTTCTCCTCAACCACTTCTTCTTTAACCCCAAACATCTGCTCCCACTTCGCCCCCACGGACTCCACCCCCACGCCATTCAGCGCGTTATAAACTTCGGTCCATTGTCCACCGTCCACGGTCCAAAAATCCAAGAAGGCATGGTGCTGGTACGCGCCGAGTTGGACGAACAGCCCCTTAGTCCACAATTCCTCGCACGAGCGGATGTATTCGGTCTGCGTGACGTAATCCTTGAAAACCACGTAGCCCTCGAACGGCAAGTCCAGGCCTTCAGCCAGGGATTTCTGGCGCAGGTCGCCGGAGCCTTTGTCCACGTAGGCGGCGGAGGTCTTGATCCAGCCGCTCGTCTCGGCGAATTTGTTGTGGTATAGAACCAGGCCTCTTTCATCCCCTAATCTATTAGAGTAAGCGAACACGTCTTCGTTGACGTGCCCCTCCGGGGTGTAAAAGTCGTAGAGCAGGAAATGCTCGGACTCGGCGAACAGGGAACGGCGGTGCAGGAGCGGGAAGATTTTCCACTCGTGGCCGCGCACCAAGCCTTCGTCCGCCTGCTCATCCCATTTCGGAGTACGGAATTCCATCCCGTATTTTTCGCGGAAGCCCTCGACCTGTCCGTGGCCGAACATGGGCAGACCGGGCAGCGTCGCCAGCAGCGTGCAGACGCCGAAATATTTGTCGCCGACCCCGAACTGTTCGATGGCGGTCTTTTCGTCGGGGTTATTCATGAAATTGACATAACGCTTCAGGATTTGCGGATCGAACTCGATCGTGTTCTTGATCACCTGGCGGTACTTGGCGTTGTCCTCGTCGCGCAGCATGTGCATGAAGGCCGAGTTGTAGACGCGGTGCATCCCCAGCGTGCGCACAAAGTAACCTTCCATCAGCCAGAAGGCCTCGGCCAGCAGCAGCGTATCGGGGACTTCGGCGGCGACGCGGTCGACCACTTCGCGCCAGAACTCCTCGGGGACCTTCGCTTCGAACTCGGACACAGGCATGCCATGCTCCGAACGGGAGGGGATGGCGCCCCCAGCGCCCGGCTCCGGGAACCATAAGCGCTGGATGTGCTTCTTCGCCAGCGTCATGGCCGCATCGAAACGGATGACCGGGAAGTTGCGCGCCACGTGCAGGATGGTCTGGATGACGGCTTCGCGCACTTCCGCCTTGGAAAAATCCAGTTGGGCGGTGTCATTCCAGGGCATGGACGTACCATCGTTACCGTGGTAAACGTAGCGCGTGTCTCCGGTCCAATGGTCGATGCGCTTGAAGACCACCGCCGCGTCGGAGTGGTTGTAATAGTGGTCTTCGAGGATGACCGCCACGCGTTCGTCGTCGCACAGGTCTTCGCTCTGGAACTGGTAATTGGGATAGGGTGAATAGGTCAGCGACAGGAACCAGTCGGGGTGCTCGATCACCCATTTGGAATCGATGCCCATGTGGTTGGGCACCATGTCCGCCGAGAGGCGGATGCCGCGCCCCCAGGCGCGCCAGCGCAGGTTTTCGAGCGCAGGCCAGCCGCCCAGGTCTTCGGCGATGTCGTAGGAGTAGAGCGAGTAGGCCGAAGCGACCGCGTCATGGTCGCCCATGCGCTGCTTGATGCGCTGACTGGCGCGCGAGCGCTCCCACAGGCCGATCAGCCACAGGCCGGTGAAGCCGCGCTGGGCCAAAATATCAAGTTCTTCATCGGGGATGTCGCTCAGGAAGCGGATCCAGCGCCCGTACTTGCGTGAAAGCTGTTCCAGCCAGACGTAGGTATTCTTGGCCATCAGGATGGCGCGCGGCATCCACTCTTTGTCTTCGCTGAAACGTTCATATTCGGGGTAGCCGCGAAATTCCGGGACAGGCACATCCCCGCCGAAGCCGCCGGTTCCACCACGACGGGTAGCTTCTTCTTTTACAAAATCTATGCCGCGCAGCAGGCGCTGGACGAATTCATCGCCCAGCAAAGTGCCCCATTTTTTGATCACAAATTCCAACTGTCCCGCTAACGAATCTGGGGAAGTTAACGCAGGCGCGCGCAAAACCCGAATGAGCGTCTCGCCAGAGCCTTCACCGCCAAATCCCGGCTGGCTGTCCAAGAAATCACTCAGTTTGTCCACCACTTGTTCATAAGCGCTGGTTTCTTTTAATGGCACTTCGTCAAATAAATCCCGGTATGGCCCGGTGGCCGGGTTAAGATTGGTGATATGCAACAACAATATCTCTTCGAGTGACAGTTCGCGCCCCCCTCTCCCTGAGGGAGAGGGGCTGGGAGCGAGGGTGAGATACTGTTCAGCGCGCATTTCCCCACGAAAGACTGCCAGCGGTGGGAATTCGTCAATAAAGCGCAAGAAAGTAATTTCCAATGGGGACTCACCGACATGGGAGGCCAGCCAGTCCAGTCCACGCTGGAAGAGGCCCGGGTTCTGCAGCTCATAGTGCCGGATGAGGATTTGGAACACCTCGTTGAGCAGTCCCATGGCATTGATATCGGAAGCAGGCACGGGCCGGGGACGATGCGCGGACATCGTCTCAGCAAAACGGCGTGCAGCGGAGTAGTCCGCTACGAAAGCGCGCCCGGTAGTAGAGAATAATTCTTCATCGAACTGGTATGTATCGCGTGCTGGACGGGAAACGTGGATTTCAGACATAATTTGACCCTGTAGTGGTTTGCAGTTTTCGCTTTTGTTAATCTTACCGCATATCAGACGGATTGGAATTCGAGTATACTTTCACGGATGCTCACCACCCTGCAAATCATCGACTTGAGCCTGTATCTGCTGGTCGCCGCGCTGTACCTGCCGGTGATCGTTAAGGCATTGCGCGGACAGGAAGGCCACCAGGCCGTCCATTACCTGTTGGCTTTGTATGCCCTGATCGGGGTGTCCCTGGGTGTAGGCGAGGCGCTCTGGCGGGGTCAATTGACAGCCATCAGCCACGAGACGTTTCTGGCCTATCAAACCTACGCAGCGCTGCTGCTCTCGGTGGTGATGTTGCTGGTCGCGAGCGTATTCCTGCGCCGCCAGGGTTGGCCCTGGTTGGTGGTGGCTGGCGTGTTGGTGGTCCTGCTGTTCCTGGCAGCCCAGAATGTATTCGGCTTACCCGATACCATCTGGACCAGCGGAGAATGGTCCTTGCCGCGCGATGACCTGCCTTCCTATTTGATCATTCTGGGCTGGTTGATCTTCAACGTCAGCGCAATGGCGGCTGTCCGCTTGGCATACCGTCATTCAAAACAACCGCTGTATCGCAACCGCCTGACCTACTGGCTGCCCTTTTTCTTGCTGATCATCGTCAACGATATTTTTATCTTCCTCAAAAATCCGCTGCTGGGTAACCCTCTACGGCTGGCGTCCGCATGGCTGATGGGTTACGTGGTACTGACCCATAACATGCCCGATATGCGCCAGATCATCCGGCGCGCGCTGATCTACGTCATTACCACGCTGTTGATCGTTGCGTTCTACATCGCCGGGTTCACGTTATCGCAATCGCTCTTCCGCGCTGTCCCCAGATTCAATCCCCTGGTGGTCGGCGCGCTGATCGCGTTGTTGCTGGCAACCCTGTTCACGCCCCTGCTCAGCCTTGTACGCCGCTGGGTGGATAGCTGGCTGCACCTGGAGCAATTTGACCCCAGCCGCGCTTTGCGTGAATACGGCGAGACCATCAGCAACATTCTCGAGATGCAACGCCTGGCAAGTGTGGCCATCGGCCTGATCATCGAGTCGCTGGGCATTACGCGCGGCTATCTCTTTTTGGTGGATCAAGACCTGGGCCAGGACAACCGCAAAACCTACTTCCTGCGCGCCGTGCGCAGCCCCGGCGAACGACAGATCAAAGCCGGGATATTACCGGATACCAGTCCCATTGTCCAATACCTGACGCGCGAGGGACGCCCGCTTCTGCAATATGACCTGGACCTGCTCCCGGCATTTCGATCGGTTACGCGCTCCGAACGGGATTGGTTCAACGCCACCCAGTCCGAAGTGTACGTACCCATCTTCGCCAAACGCCGCTGGATCGGCTTGCTGGCCTTTGGTCCCAAACTCTCCGGCAATCGCTATACCGAGCAGGACCTGGTCACCTTGAGCGCGCTCGCCAACCAGACCGCTGTGGCGCTGGAAAATGCCCGCCTGGTCGAAAACCTGGTGCGTCTGAACCAGGAACTGCGCCAGGCTTACCATTCACTTGACAAGGCCAACCGCGACCTGGAACGCCTCGACCGTACCAAGTCCGATTTCATCAGCATCGCTTCACACGAATTGCGCACGCCACTGACCGTCATGAAGGGCTACACTGAAATGTTACTCGAAGACACCAATATCAGCCCTGACATCCAGGTCATCATGAAAGGCCTGCACGACGGCACCATGCGTCTGCACGAGATCATGGATTCGATGTTCGACATCGCCCAGATCGACGCGCGCACGCTACAACTGCATCTACAGCCCATTGATCTGGCAGATTTGGTGCGTGAAGTGTGTTTCGGCCTGACAAAGCAATTCGCCGAGCGCAGCCAATCCCTGGCAA
>CAZLOC010000184.1:0-7766 GCA_964560935.1 uncultured Anaerolineaceae bacterium
TTTCCGTGCGGTGCTTTCGAGCGGTATTTTCAACTCAATGATCACGCCCGGGCCATCAGGACGATTCCGCAGCCACAGGTCTCCGCCCGCTTTCCAGACCAGCGTGGCGACCATTGGAAGGCCAAGACCCATGCCGGGTAGTTCGCCGGTGAATTCCTTCTCGCCCTGCAAATATGGAAGCCAGACCCAGGAAAGCTGTTCAGCAGATAGGGTTTGTCCGTCATCAATCACGCGGATGCGAATGTAGTCTTCATCGACCTGCTCAACCGACACTTCCACGACAGGATTTTTCTCAGGGTGGAATTTGCGTGCATTGGTCAGCAATTCGTACAAAATGATTTCCAGCGCATCATATGTGAGAGCTACTACAGTCGAAGTCAAATGTTCCGGCAAAGATATGACCACCTCGGTCAATTTGAGAGGCTCAGAGATGGTTCGCACCATCTCAGGAATTTTTTCCAGAGCCACAGGTTCACCGAGGTTCAACGCCAGGGGCGCATCGATATACGTGAGAATTTCCTGAACATGTGTTGATAGCCTATCCACACCCGTGATGCTGCTACGGACAAGTTCCTTGACTTCATCTCCGGTCAGTTGATCAAAGCGCGATTTGAGCAAGGCCAAGGAACTGACCAATATAGACACCGGTGTGCGCAACTTGTGCGCCACCACCGTGTGAAAGCGACGCATATCCTGATAAATGGACATGCGCTCGGTAACGTCTTTCAGGCGCACGATGCGATGATATTCCACACCCAGCATAGTGTCCAGCGCATCTGCCATGACCCAGGCTGCGCGCGCAGTTGGCGTTTCCGGTTGGATAAGAAACAATGGGCTTGGTTCGTTGATCCAGTTTGCCCAGGCTTCTTCGGGTTCAGCCGTGAAGCGATGTTCCACCACGGCTACGAATGGTAGACCAAGATAATCTTCCGATAAATTGAGCAGGGTGCGAGCGTTCTCATTGGCATAATGGATGACACCCGATTTATCCAACAGCAGATAGCCATCCGCCGCATGAGAGGCCATCCATTTGAAGCGCGTCAGGTCAGTGACCATCAGCCGTTTGGCGTTCAAGCGCGTAATGGTGCGCAAACGCGACAGCAATTCAATGTCATCGAACGGTTTGTTGATGAAGTCATCCACACCTACGCTGAGACCAAGCGCGCGTGAGTCGCGATCTTTGTAGTCACACAACATGAGAACAGGCATACCTTGCAAGACGCGGCTGGCGCGCAAATGTCGGCAGATTCTCAAGGCGCTCCCTTCAGGGTCCATATCCAACAGGATCGCATCGGGGAGCATTCTTTCGGCCATCTGGGTACCCGCTTCCAAGGTGGGAGTAGTTTCCAATTTGAAAGTTGTGCCTTGCAACAGTTCTTTTAAATTCCGAACCACACTTTGACTGGGAATGATAGCCAGAATGAGGGAGGTTTCTTTGCGCGGCATACCCCCATTTTAGGGTATATACACATAGCGATAAATTACATCTTGCGTGCAAAAAGAGGCTATCGAAAAAGCCCATAAAAATAAGACGGCCACCGTGTCCGGTGGTCGTCAAAACGATTAAACGCCCGGTGTAGTGGCGAGACAATACCTCGCACTACTTTTTAGGCCGCCTGTTGAATAACTTGGGCGTAAACCTTTAGCGCCACACAGATAGGAGTGCGCCCATGATGAGCAACATGACCAGATGGTAGCCGGAAGTAATCAACGTAAAGCCGAAACTGCGCTTGGAAAAGCCATCGTTCACCCAATGCGTGGTGAAGACAAAGCCCAGCCAGATCATGAAGCCGGCTGTCAGACCGGAGACGAGCGTAGTGCTGCCCATGGTATTCAACAAGAACGAGACAAATACAGCCTCGATGAACGAGCTTACCAGCGCAAACACATAGGTGATTGGGTTGGCTTCCTGGGCAAAAGACTCATCCTTTTCGAGACCCTTCAACCAGGGCATCAGGAAGACCGGTTTAGAATACCAGACAAAGCCCACCACCAGGCTTAGAATCGCGGCTACCGCAACCGCCAACCAGTTGACACTACTAAAATCCATTTCAGCCTCCAAACATTAAGAATTGGATTGGCACGCGCCAACCTCTATGCCCAATATAACCCGGAACGTATGTTCTGGTTGCGACCTTTTAGAGGGGATTTGTCCACTTATTAAGCCATTCTCCAGTAGCGTCTAAAAATATTTCTCCATGTCGAATGGTCTAGAATGAATAGATGTCAGGTATATTCCCGAGGCGGCGTTCACCGACGAGGAAAGCACCCGAAACAGGCAAGGCAGCCAGAGCAAATTATCTATCCTATGCTATACTGAAATTGTTTTTTTGCATTGCATACAGGATTTTGACGAAAAGGGAATACCATGAAGAAGAAACTTACAGAATTGCTTGAAAAGGGCAGCCAGGCCGAAAAAAATTTCATTGCCGGGCTAGCCGAGGCAGAACGCGACGCGGATAGCACGATTGAGAAGTGGACAGCCAAAGACATCATTGCGCATAATTCCCATTGGAGGAAGCATCATGCCGAAAATTTATTGGCTGCACTTGCAGGCAAAACCCCAGCCCCCACTGATGACATCGACCATGCCAATGCGGACATTTATTACCAATATCGGGAAGAGCCCTGGGAGGTGATCGAGACGCTAGCTGGAAGCAGTTGTGAGCGCATGAAAGAGGCGCTGACCGGATTAGGAGATGAGGGCCTGCAGCGCGTCGGTTTCTTCCCCTGGCATGAAGGCCGGCCTTTGTGGAGATTCGTGGTCGGCAACGTTTACACGCACCCAATCCTACATTTATCTGACTGGCACATCAAAAAAGGAGATGCGGTGCGGGCAGCCGAAATGTATCGAGAAATGACCGGTCTGCTCTCAGACCTGGACGACAGCCCTGATTGGCAGGGGACGATCCGTTACAACCTGGCCTGCAGCTTCTCGCTTTTAGGACAAAGGGAAAAGGCTATCAGCGAATTGCGCGAGGCTCTGAAGATGAATCCGGCTCTGACCGAATGGTCCAAGCAAGATCCAGATTTTGAGTCAATTAGAAGTGAACCCGGATATAAGGCACTATACGAATAACCAGTTTGCAAAGTGAATACAGCCCTGAATAGCTTTGCAGGCTAGATCGTTTTTAAAAAGAGCCTTACAATTTCAGGATCAAAACGAATTCCCGCTTCTTTGCGAATGTATTCAAGTATCTTACCTTTAGTCCACTTCTTGCGATAAGGACGGTCAGAACCTAACGCATCCCAAACATCTACAATAGAGAAAATACGAGCCGCCAGAGGGATCTGTTCTCCGGATAAGCCCCGCGGGTAGCCGCTTCCATCCCATTTTTCGTGATGGTAGAAGGGGATGTCCAGGGCAGGTCTTAGAAAAGGGATATTTGATAACAAATCGTAAGCAAAAACCGGGTGTTTTCGCATCACCTGCCATTCTTCCTTTGTAAGTGGACCAGGCTTGAGCAGGATGGCATCGGGAACACCCATCTTGCCAATATCGTGCAATAAGGCCCCTCGACGAATATGGATCATGTCGAGTTCGGAAATGCCCATTGCACGCGCCAAATCCATTGTCAAATCCATCACGCGCACAGAATGATCTTCTGTGTTTTTATCACGCAGATCCAGTGCGCGCGCCCAACCTTCTAAGGTTTCATCGTAAGCGATCAACAGTTCGGCATTGAGAGTCTGAATTTGGCGCTCCGCTCGCTTTCGCTCTGTAATATCGGTCAAGATACCAACTGATCCAATAATTTTTCTTTCGAAGTCATGCAGCGGAGATGTCCACAATTGAACATCTACCAGGGAACCATCCTTCCGAAGGCGACGAGTTTCCAGGCCATAGTGAGTTGCTCCAAGAAGTTCATTTCTGATCTGTTCGCTGACTTCGGGTTGAAGTTCTTCCGGTACAGAAGGAAGGGGCCTTCCAATTACTTCATCTGCTTTCCAATCAAAGAGTTGTTCTGCCGCCGGGCTCCACAATTTTACGCGCCCCTCAGTATCCACCATATCGATTGCTAAGGGTGCAGCGTTGATGAGCGCTTGAAGCAATTCATTAGTGCTGCGGAGCGCTTCCTCTGCATATTTACTCTCTGTAATATCCCGCGAAATGACCTGGATTGCATAGACCTCCTCATTTCTTTTCAGCAACGCAAGGTATATCTCAAGCCATCGCACTTCTTTGCTACGCCGGATAGCCTTAACTTGAAACGGCTCAAAAAGCTTTCCGCTAACGATTTGGGTAAAACGCTCCACAAGCGATGGTATATCCGCCTCATCCAAAGTTCCAAGATCCAGAAACGACTTTCCAATCAACTCACTCCTGGGCTGGCCGGCAATGACCGCTGTGGCCTCGTTACAATCTAAAACAGTTCCATCCAATCCAACTAACGTGATAGATTCCGGAGACGATTCAAACAGGCGTCGATACTTCTCTTCGTTCTCACGCAGCGCATTCACGGCTCGCCGCTTTTCATCATTTAAAAGTTTTTCCTGCAAGGCTCGTTCAACTGCAGACCCCAGGCGTCCCAAACGATCTTTAAGTAAATAGTCTGTTGCGCCTTGGCGCATACACTCAGCGACCACTTCTTCCCCAACGGTACCTGTCACCACAATGAAGGGGATCTCCATACCCTGGCTTTTCAATAGATTCAAGGCGCGCATTGCATCGAACTGCGGCAATGTATAATCAGCCAGAATCACGTCCAATGTTGAAGATAGGCCATCGAGATAGTCTTGTTCGCTATCCACCCGACACCAGTCAGGTTCGTAACCAGCCTGGCAGAGTTCATGCACCATCAACTCGGCGTCAGTTTCGTGATCTTCGAGAATCAACACATGTAGGGGAATGGACATTTACTTATCCTCCTGGATACTCCAACCTCAATTGGATACAGGTGGCTCTTTAAATAATGGTGTTTGATTAAGTAACATCCAGTAAAGGCCTAACCGACGTACAGCCTCGACAAATTGTTCGAAATCTACAGGTTTAACAATATAGCTATTGACGCCCAATTGGTAACTTTCAACAATATCGCGCTCTTCCTGAGACGAAGTCAACACAACCACAGGTAGGATGCGAGTACGTTCATCCGTTTTAATGCGTTCTAAAACTTCCAAGCCATCCATTTTAGGTAATTTCAAATCAAGTAAAATCACCTTGGGAGCATCATCAATCCGGCGATGTGCATACGCACCGGTACAAAACAAATATTCCAATGCTTCCGCCCCATCACGCACAACCTGGATATGATTGGTAACATTGTTCTTTTTTAAAGCATAGAGGGTCAATTCCTCATCATTCGGGTTATCTTCAATGAGCAAAATTTCGATAGGTTTTTGAGACATAGTGTTCCTCTTTACAAAATTATAGACTGTCAACCTGCATTTAGCAACAATAGCATCATGTTAAAGCGTAAAATAAAACGTAGCGCCAACATTTGGTTCAGCTTCAGTCCACACACGCCCGCCATGGCGGTGGATGATGCGTTGCACAATCGCCAGCCCTACACCTGTCCCTTCAAATTCATCGTTTCGATGCAAGCGCTGGAACACGCCAAACAATTTATCTGCATACTGCATGTCGAAGCCCACGCCATTATCTTTCACAAAATATATTTGCTCTCCATCCTTTTCTTCACAACCTATCTCGATCCGGGCTACCTCCCGCTCACGAGTAAACTTGAGTGCGTTCGAAAACAAGTTCATCCAAACCTGCTTGAGCAACGCCGGGTCACCCTGACAAACAGGCAGTTCTCCAATCTCGATCTCTGTATCACGTTCTTCCAATTCGTTTTGCAGAATCTCCAACACCTGGCGGACTAATTCAGCAGTATTGACTGTTTGCTTATCGACTGGTTTTCGACTCAACCTTGAGAATGCCAACAAATCGTCTATCAACATTCCCATTTGCTGCGTGCTCTCATGTACAATCCCCAGCAAGCGTGTTGCCTCCCCGGGAAGTTGGGGGGCGTGATCTTCGATCAAGATGCGCGAGAATCCATCGATTGCCCGCAAAGGTGCCCGCAAATCGTGCGAAACGGAGTAGGAGAAAGCTTCCAACTCCTTGTTGGCGGCTTCCAGTTGAGCAGTGCGCTCCACAACCCGCTGCTCAAGTTCTTCGTTCAGTTGGCGAATTTTCTCCTCCACCTGTTTGCGCTCGGTGGTATCCTGCACAAAAGCCACATGAAACTCATTTTCTCCAAGCCACAGATGCCTGGAGAAAACTTCAACGGGAAAGATAACGCCATCCTTGCGACGATGGAAAGTCTCTACATGCTCCCTGCCCCCTTGTCTGTTCTCTTGATATTGCTCCAAGTTGCTGTACCAGCGTTCTTTCGGGTAAATTGGGTCAATATCCCACAGGCACAGGTGTAGCAGTTCATCACGGGTGTAACCAAGCGAACGGCATGCCTCGTTATTGACATACAAGTATTCCGCGTCGCGGTTCATCCAGAAGATCGCAGCCGAAGCCTGATCGTTGGAGTACTGGAACATTTGCAGTGTTTCTTCTGCCTTCTTGCGCTCGGTGACATCCCGCACAATTGCACAATCAAGTTCGCGGCCGCCAAAATCGATGTAATTGGCCATGACTTCCACTGGGATGAGCTGGCCAGCTTTGGTGCGGTGCTGCGTTTCAAGCGTCAGTTTGCCCAATTCTTTAATTTGTTTCCAGGTATCTGGCCAGTGATCCAATGAAAATCCCGGATCTATGTCCGACACAGACATACCTGTGAGTTCCTCATGGGTATATCCAAGCGAGCGACAGGCTGCCTCATTGACATCCACAATATTGGCTTCCAAATCCATCCAATAGACCGCATCAGCCACGCTGTCCACCGTAAAGCGAGTCAGGCGCAGCGCTTCTTCCACCTGTTTACGCTCCGTGATGTCACGAGCAGCAGCATAGACGCGATTCCCCACCGGGTGGGATCTCCACTCAATCCAGCGATAGGAACCGTCTTTACAGCGATACCGGTTCACGAAGTCTATAACAACCTGCTGGGCGCCCAATTTGCCAAGGGCCGCCAGTGTGCTGGCTTGATCGTCAGGATGTACCAAGTCGAGGAAACGCCGCCCTTCAAGTTCCGATAATGAATATCCCAAGACTATCTCCCATTGTGGGTTCAGCCGGTGAAAGTAGCCTTTTGTATCAGCAATGCACAGGAGATCAAGTGTCACGCTGAAGAACCGGTCAAGCTCTTCTGTCTTTTCCCTCAGTGCTTCCTCCATTTGCTTGCGTTCAGTGATATCCACAATAGATATGAATATCCGTTCCCAGGTGGACTCACATCCCGGTGGGACGGTAAGCTGTATGATGGTATTCAGCTTCTTGCCTTTTATTGTATTTTGTGTAATTTCACTTGCGTATTGCGTTTTCCCCTCGACGAGCGCCAACACCTCTTCACGGAAGACTTCCAAAGAGTCTTTTGTTAAAACAGCAGAGAGACCATCGTAAAACTGCTCATTACTTGATACTTCAAACAAATCGAGTGTAGCCTGATTGACTCGAATAACCTTGACAAGTTGTGCACAACGCTGCCCTGCATCCGGGTGAGTCTCAAAATATACCCTGAGATCAGAGATACCCGAATCGATCAACTCGTCGATGTATTTTCTTACCGCGGAGGCATCCTCCTCCCACAATGATACGGGGGAATTCTCAAACAGGTTTCTAAAACGCTGTTCGCTTTCCTGCAACTCTTGTTCTGCTCGCTTGCGCGCTGTGATGTCAACCAGTTGTCCCATACTGAGGGAGTTTCCCG
>CAZLOC010000185.1:0-7756 GCA_964560935.1 uncultured Anaerolineaceae bacterium
GGCGCTTCGAAGCGCAGGTGGACTACACAGGCATCTTTGTGCTGGTTGGCAAGTAAGGCTTTCCCTTCAGAATACTAATCCCCAGGGAGACCATCTCACCGATGGTCTCTCTTCCTTTTCGGATGTCGACACGAACTCTATAACCGACACCTGTAGACCGCTAAGGTCATCGGATTTTATCCCTGCTCTTCATCCGGAACCAGATACGCTACCGCGCGGCCTTTTTGGCCGTCCATCACCAATTCCATGTGGTGGCCGGGACGAAAGTCTTTAACGGCCAGCAGGCGCAGGGTCCGGGTGAGGCGCTTGTCGATTGTGATGAATTTGAGTACCTTGTTTGGGGTTTCGTAGAAAAAGTCATGGTTGAAAAGCACGCCTTTGTCATCCAGGAAAATGGCCAGCGGGTATATATGGGCTTCCATCAGATCCTGGAAGAAGTGCGTGCCAAAGGACGGCTCCGGTGAGGTGCCTACCGATTTACCGGAAAGCTCGATCAGCGCCCGGGTGTTGTAGATGTCGCCATACGCCACGTGAACGCCCAGATCGGGCGTGGAAGTGCCCCAACGCCCGGGGCCGACAGCGATGAAAGTCTCGCCCTTGAGCGCAGCGTTGAGCTGGCCGATGGCGCGTTCGAGCTTGGTACGCTCGGCCTGCGTTGAGATATTGAAATATCCTTCCGGCGAGACAAACAGCACGTAGCGAATCCCCTGGATCACGCCCTGTGGCACCATGCGCTGGGTAGAAAAAATAATATCATTCTCGAGTAATTCACGCGGCAGTTGTACTTTGCCGCTCTCCCGGATGTGGCTCTGTGGACGGCACTGTAGGAGCGTAACACACACGTCCTGTTTCTGCGATTGAGATTCCAGGACCTCTAGAGTAAATTCGATGTCAACCGGTGAACCGTAGTGGGTTTCCAGCAATTGTAGCGCCTCGCGCATTCGGGCCGGGAAAGACGTGCGCGAAAGCAGGCCTTCATAGGTGATGATCAGTTTTTCAGGCTCGACCATATTACTGCGCATGGTTCCCAGGTAACCATCCTGCTCCACTTGGACTATATAGCGCAGCGGCGGGTAACGCACGTTGATGATCTCACGTGTCGGGACGGTGCGAAGCTGATTGGCTTCCAGATCGATAACGTCCAGGTTTTGTTGTGAGTACCGGCGGATGGCTCGTACATCGGCTGTGGGATGCAGTTTTGGGTGACTGAGCGCTACTAGCCGCGGATAATCGTCTGCCACCTGCTCTACAGCCCGGGTACCCAGCCCCCAGACCAGTCGCAGGAAACCATCTTCCTGGCGGATTTGCGGCGACCAACGATAAAGGTTGCAACTGAAGGCTACCCCCGCGCCATGCGGGAAGTAATAACGGCCAAATTGCTCTCCCTCCACAAACTGGATCAAAACGGCAATACGCTCATCATAATCCGCCAGGCCGCTTTGGTGACGGTACAAGAGCACATCAGGATTGACGCTACTGGCATAAACCCGGGTGATTGCATTGGTCAGGGCAAAGAGATTCTCCTCCAGTGTGCCCTGGTTGGGACAAAAGACACTTTCATACTTCCCGGCAAAGGCGGTGCCAAAATTATCCTCCAGCAAACTCGAGGAGCGGACGATCAACGGGGTCTTGCCAGTATTCTTGACCAGATCCTTCAAACGCTCCAGAATTTCGGGCGGAAATTGTCCCTTTGAAAATTCAGCGCGGACGATGGGAAAATCGGCCCGGATTTGTTCTTCGGATTTGTATTTCTGGTCGTTCCAATGCATCAGCCCATTCAATGACATGAAGTTGTAGAAAACATCTGAACCCAGGAAATATGATTCTGGAATTCTGAAGCTATCGCGCAGTTCAGGAGGCGCCGTCTCCTTCAGGATGCGCATGGCCAACAACATCCCGGCGGCTTTTCCGCCTATCTTGCCGCCGCCGATTTTCCGCTTGCGAATTTCTACCAGGTCAGCTACTTTGAACCATTGGCGGGCAATTTTGATGTACTTCAACTGATCGCTGACCATAGTGCGGATGAGCACCACCTTGATCTCCTGCAAGCGCGGCCTGTATTTCGCTCGTTCCTCCTCCGGCATATGTGCGATCATCTCGGCCTGCTCGAAGAGCATAGCCTGTGGAGCCAGCTCCGGGTTGAACCAGACAAAATCTGACTCTACTCTGCCACGCTCCGTCAGTATTTCCCGGATGAGACGTTCGAAATCTGTATAAGGCAGGTTATAGGCGAAGTAAAAGTCAGTCAGCGAATTGCGAATGCGTGACAGGCGCTTCTCCCAAACCTCCGAGCTTTCTTCCCCAAATGGATTTTGTAGCCCTTCACGCACCTGCGACTCGATGGCCTTCTGGCGCGCCTCTGCTTCGAAATCCTCCTGCGAGATAATGCCACGCTTGAACAGTTCCTTTCGCATGCGCGAACGGATGCGATGTCCCAAAATGGGATATTGACTGAGTGTCAGGTAAATATTGAGGACGTTGTCGGAGGAGGGAAAAGGCAGGGTCATGTTGGTATTTTAACAAAAAAGTAGGGGCGAAGCATGCTTCGCCCCTACCAAAACAAATATTATCTATCCCAAGTGCATCGGCATGATTACATGGATGAAGTCATTTTCACCCACCGGCCTGACCACACCTGGTGCATTGGCAGCAGAGGTTTCCAGAGCCACATTGGGTGTTCGGATGACTTCCAGAGCTTCACGCAAATACTTGACGTTGAACGCAATCAGCACGCCGCTGCCATCCACGGTGGCTTCGACGATGGTCTCGTTCTTGCCGGTCTCCTCGGATATGGCTGAAATCTCGACTTCGCTGGCTTCCATTTCGCCCTGGGCAGCTTTGATGTCCAACCGCGCTACGTTCGAGCCTTCACGCGCGAAGATTTCCGCCTGCTTGCAGGCCTTGAGCAGCGACGTGGTCGAGACCAGTGTGCGCGATTTGTATGAGCGCGGGATGATCTGCTGGTAATCCGGGAAGGTGCCATCGATCAACTGCGAGACCAGTTCCACATCCTTCACGCGGAAGACAACTTGTCCGCGTCCCTTGGGTACGACCATCGAGATGCTCTCTTCGCCGTCGCTGATAATGCGCGCCAATTCATTCAGGGCGCGCGCCGGGACGATGATATTAACCGGCTGTGGCGCGGCGGCGGAGAGTGTTGCAGAGCGAACCGACAAACGGAAGCCATCGGCTGCCGCCATCGTGATCTGATCGCCGTCCACAGTGACCAGCACACCCATCAGCACCGGGCGAGCCTCATCCGTGGAGGCTGCAAAAGCCACCTGATGGATCATCTCTTTGAAATCCACCACGTTCAACTGTACTGCGCCATCCATATCAGGCACGGGCATGGGCGGGAACTCTTGCGCGTCGATCCCTTTGATGTCGTTCGTGGAAGTTCCGCTGCGCAAGTTCAGGGTCTGGGTGGAAGCGTCCAGGTTCAAGGATACCTGGTCACCGGGCAACGTGTTGACCAGGTCCGCAAGGGTGCGCGACGGCACGGTCGTCGAGCCTTCACCCTCGATGCGAGCTGCGATCCAGCACGTGATCCCCATCTCCAGATTGGTAGCCGAGAGCCGCAAACGCCCCTCATCGGTGGCAATTAAAATATTTGCGAGCACAGGCAGGGTGCTACGCGGCGATACCGCGCGCGAAACGATCCCCAGCCCACGGGCGAGATTTTCTTGAAGGACAGTGACTTTCATGGGCGTTCCTCTCCTGCGTCAAGACTGGCAAAAGTATATCATAACCCGACCAGCGAAATGCCAATCGCGAACAGGAAGAATAGGATTTCCACCCCGAGGATGACAACCGCGATGGTTTGCACCACGTTCCAGGCTGCGGACGGACGCGCCAGGCGGACTTCTTCCCCTTCAGCCGCCTGCCATGCGGATTGGGCAGCCTGCGCAGGAGTCAACGCGCTCAAGACCCAGCCGGAGCCTGCCTCCCCTACGATGATTTTCTCGCCGCTGAAAGCTTTCAACCACTTGCGCAATGCAGCAGGCGGATCCAGGGCCAGCGAAGCCGGAAGGATGACGGCTTTGGAGTCACTTGTCTTTACACTCTCCTCGATAGGCTGAACCACTAACGGCACATCCGGTGCATATCTCCCCATGGCGGCTTTCACCCCATTGACAAATGCCTCGTTCCCCGGGTCGATCAGCAGCACCGGGAAACCGCGCTGGCGCTCTTCCAGGGTCTGTTCCGCCCGTGTACTGTCTTGTCGCATGCAATTCAGGTGATAGACCAATAAAACCGCAAATAGGGCCAGCAATTGGGCCGCGTTCAGCACATTGGGCAGGAAATCAACCGGTGGCTCACCCGACAACAGCGCGTTGACAAGCTGGTACACCAGGCCTACGGCGGAAGCCATGCCACCGATCACCCCTGCGAAGAGCGCCAGGTACAAATAGGTTCTACGGATGGTCGAACGGCGGGCATGCTCGCCCCTCTCCCCTTCAGTCAGGGCTTCGGCCTGCATGGGCCGCCAGGTACGCAGCCATAACGGTAAGCCAACCGCCAGCGTCGCTAGAGCAGCAGCCAGCCGTGGACGCAACGAGCCACCCCAAAAAGCGTTTGACGTGACCAAATCTATTACAAAGGAGAGCACCAATGCCACGCCGATGAAGGCTGCACCCAATCCCAACGCGGACAGGATGTAGTAATACAGGCGTTTCTTGCCAGCGCGTCGCGTCGCGTCTTTGTCTGACTGGATTTGACGGCTCAACCAGCCGCCGTAATATGCCCAGACTCCGAACAGTGGCACGCCCAGCGAGATCGGTCCGCCGACCTGTTGGATGAACTCATAGCCTTGTATGGCTTCACCAAAGGCCCAGCGCAGGACCACGTCCAGCAGCGTGCCGCCCGCTGACAAAACGGTGATGACTCCGCCCAACGAAAGCAGGTAGAGCACGCCCAGGCGCAGATTCGAGTCTCTTTCAGCGGGAGCAGGCAGAGCGTCCTGGCAGATGCGCCAGGTATACACCCACAGCGGAGTCCCGACCAGCAACAGCGTCAGGCCGTTGACGAACATCTCCCGTCCCACTTCTCCCAGCAAGTAGGTCGGCACAGGGATGTAGAAGATGAAACGCAGGATTTGTTGCGCGCCGTAGACCACCATCAGCAGGCCGTAGAGCAACCAGAGATATCGGTACAGCCGGCGCACATCGGCGAAATTTTCGACCTCGGGCAGGGATTTCCACTCAGCGCGCAGAATACTAAAGAAATAGAATGCCACGACACCGTTGATGAAGATAGCGATCAGGTTGTCCTGCCAGGTCTGGTAACCGCCCACCAGGGCGCGTGAAGCCGCGATATCCGAAACGCCAAGCGCAATACGGTTGATGAAAGCCAGTAGATTCTGCACGACCGGGACGAGCGTCCCGATCAGGACCGCATAAAAGAAAATCGCGCGCAGGCTGGCGCTGCGTTCTTCCTCATCCTTTCCGGCGGTGCGCTGCGTCCACAACCAGTGGAACAGGAAGATCGGTACACCGACCAGCACCAGCGCCAGGGCCTGCGCCAGCACGTCTGCCGTGTTGACCAGCCGGGAGGAGAAAATACTGCGCAGCAGACCGATCAGGCCCCAGACCACCACTTCCAAACTGATGAGCGCTACGGCATAAAAATACAAACGACGAATGGTACGCATGGTTTCTCCTTAGTATCAATAGTGGATAAAGAAAAATTTTGTCATTCTGAACGACCGCAGGGAGTGAAGCCCGCCCTCCCGAAGGACATCGGGACGATGTGAGCCGGCCGAAGGGAATCCCCGCGCTCCGCGCGGGAGACCCTTCGCTGCTCAGGGCGACATATTGTCTGTTTTTTGAGCTGAAACTTTCTTATCCACTATTCAGTTCCCCTAGTTCTTCGGCACAGGGAGTGACTCGGGCTTTGGCTGGTACCAATCGTAGGACCAGAAATTGTAAGGCATTTGCAGGAGCTTCCACTCCCCGTTCTGGCGCTCCAGGCGCGCCGTTTCGGTATTCCGATAGCCGCTGGAGAACGGACCGGATGAGTTGTAAATCAGGTACACACTCACATACGCCTCTTCGCCAACGATCTCGGTCTCGCCGAGTTCCAGACCGGCGTTGCTTGGGTCGACAAAATGATTGAAGAAAGCCTGGCGGAATTCATTGTAGGTTGGTTTATCCTTCGCCTCGGCCAGGTACGCATAAGCCTTGTCGTAATCGTCCTTGTACAGTGCCAGGGCATAATTATGGACTACACCCTCCGGCGTATCATCTGCCACATACTCTTGTTTATTCTGACGTGTAAAGAACAGAACCAGAGCGATGACGACCAATGCTCCAATACCAACCAGAATGCCGACGAGGAAACGGTCTTGTTTCATAAGCTTATATCCTTTTTGTTATTTTGCTAGCCTACAAACTGTTTCTATGATGTCATTGCGAGCGTTTTTCGCGAAGCAATCCCCTATTTTCAAAAGATTTTACGGCTAGAAGCAAACGGGAGATTGCTTTCTTTCGACAGGCTCAGGATAGGCGTCGAGATGATCGCTCTCCTCGCAATGATATTAATTGCGGAGAAAATCGTTATTTAGATTCGGACGTTGTGACGGCGCTTCGAACGGGGCTTCTGCCTGCTACGCTTGCGAGGAACCGATTCCCCGGGACGATAGGCGATCACGAAGAACGGGCCGAAGGCAGGCAGCAACAGTGCAAAGGTTCCCCAGAACACATACGCCAGCTTTGACATCTTCCGGCGGCGCAAATACAAAACGGCCGCCAGATCCATCGTCACCAGGAAAATAACCAGGAGCACGCGCAAGGCATCCGCGTTCATTGAAATTATTGTACAGGGTTTTTGGGAGGCTTGCAAGCTGGAGAAAACAGGAACTATCCCAATATGGATGACCTCCTGTTGTTTTGCCTTCCGAGCTTGTCAGTTACATTAATCGGTAGGTGTCCAAATTGGTAGTTTGGGCCTTTCGACTGTTGGCAGGCATCATGGAGACCAGCGCTATTATTCTCCCAAACCAAGGATGTTGCCTACCGCGAACGCGACCCAGAAGACCGCGGGTACCAGCCCAGCACCGAGACCGACCCACGTCGGCCAGTGACGATCACGCCTCATTAGATTCCCGACGCCGACCAGCACCGCAGCGAACGCAAATGCGATTGAGATCAAATTGAGTCCCAAACCGGGAATATTGCCACCGGGCGTCAGCCACGCCGCCAGGGCAAAAGCCGTTACCGCGATCAGACCGAACACAAGGGTCCACCAGCCAAGGGCGGTTGGTTTGGATGCCGGCCTGCTTACCTCCACTTCACGGCGGCGGGTGAGGGCCAGGACGATTATAGCGAGTAAAACCCCGAAGACGAACGAAACAGTCGCTAACATCTTGTAACCTCCTTGACAGTGACAAAGAATCTGTTGGATTTTTTCCAATAAATTGGATATGTCTTACCGCCTGTGGATGTACTTCGGGCGGGTCATATTCTCCGGGGAAAGGATATCGTCCAACTCGGCTTTACTGCAATAGCCTTTTTCCAGCACAATCTCATAGACCGAGCGTCCGCTTTTCAGCGCCTCGTCCGCTACCAGCGTGGATTTTTCATAACCAATATACGGGTTGAGCGCGGTCACCAGCCCGATAGAATTTTCCACCATCCAGCGGCAGACCTCCCGGTTGGCAGTGATACCGTCCACGCAGCGGTCCGCCAGGGTGCGGCAGGCGCGTCCGAGCATATCCAGCGAGGTGAACAGGTTGTAGGCGATGACCGGTTCCATCACG
>CAZLOC010000186.1:0-7732 GCA_964560935.1 uncultured Anaerolineaceae bacterium
CGCCGGTGATGGCGATGGTCTGGGAGGGTCCCAATGCGGTGGCCGCCATCCGCCAACATCTTTCCATTCTCCAGGAAAATCGTTGCGAAGAATCGCACAAGCATGCTTCCACTCATGTATTTCGTAGTTACTTCGAATTGATTGTGGCAAGAGCTTGATACTCATAAGAGAATTGTAATCCAAATCGTTTTCTGGTTTAGCGACTTATGAACGGTGAAAGATTAATTCATTTTAGCACTTTCACTTGTGATTTCTTATTGTACCCTTAACAGCACCTTCCCCTCGCTCCACAATTCTTCCAACTGGTAATAGTCGCGCTGGTCGGGCGAGAACAGGTGCACGACCACATCGCCGTAGTCCACCACCAGCCAGCCGTCGCGGGCCTCGCCTTCTATCCGGCTTTTCTTCTTGTGCTGCGCCCGCATATCGTCCACGACCGTTTTGGCCAGGGCGTCCAGCATGCGGTCGCTGGTGCCGTTGCAGATGACGAAGTAGTCGGTGAAGGAGGCAATGTCTTTGAGATCGAGCAATAAGATATCTTCGCCCTTCTTTTCTTCCAGCGCATTAACGATGGAGCGGGCAAGTTCAAGTGCGTTCAGTAGTCACCTCGTTATTAGATGTCATTGCGAGCCGTCCTGCCTGCACCAGTGTCGCAGGCACGGGTGAGCGGAGCGTAGCGAAGTCGAAGGGCGGCGTGGCAATCTCAGGTTTGAAGGTTACCTGAGATTGCCACGGCAGCTACGCTGCCTCGCAATGACATATATGATTACTTTCCCAACGGCGCAGAAAACAGCCGCGTATAGACCGCGCCGGACGGTTTCAGTTCGCTTTTGAAGAGATGCACGGCGCTCACCTGTGCCGTTCCCAGCGCGCCGACTTGGGTCTCCTCCAAGGCGCTACGGATCTTCTGTACGCCAGCCGAGCCGGCGTTCTCTTTGACGCGTCCGATCGTCAGGTGGGGCGAGAAGAGACGCTCTTCGCTGGGATATCCCAACGTAGCGGCAGCAGCTTCGATCCCGCGTTGAAGCGCTTCGAGCCCGGCCGGGGCCTGGATCCCGATCCAGATCACACGCGGGTGCCTGGGGTTGGGAAAGGCTCCCAATCCCCCGAATTTTAATGCAAAAGTCGAATGTTGGCTCACTTCCACGTTGAGCATCTGGGAGAGCATTTCCACGTTGGTTGGCGAGACATCGCCCAGGAATTTGAGCGTCAGGTGGACGTTGTCGGTCGGCACCCAGCGCACCAGCGATGCGTCGAGCGCAGCCCGTAGCGGGGCCGTCTTGCTATCGATTGCCTTGTGGATTTCGGGGGGGATTTCGACCGCGATGAACGCGCGCAACAAGCTCATAGATTAGGTTGGCAGATCCATGATTGAGTCGGATGCGTTCCCCTGCACGACCTCGTCGACCGCCTTTTTCAAATCCAGGTAGCCGACCGGTTTGGTCAGGTACAGGGTTGCGCCTGCTTCCAGCCCTTCTTTGATGTCAGAAGGCATGCTCCTGGCCGAGACGACAATGACAGGAGTGCCCATCAATTGCGGTTCACGGCGCATGAAGCGCAGCACTTCCAGGCCGGAGACATCCGGCATCATGATATCCAGAATGACCACATCCGGCTGCTCTTTGGCGATCAGGGAAATAGCTGGTGTGCTGCTGTAGGTTTTGAGCACTCGAAAGCCGCTGACTCGCATCATTTCGGCGAACAATTCAGCGGCATCCGGTTCATCTTCGACAACGATCACTGTCTTCAGGTCTTCGGTCATGAAAGAGAAACTCCTGTTGCCTGTAAAATAGCACAAGATGTATGAAAAGGCAAGAGCCCCGGTGGTTGGGTACAGATTTGACCTGTTTGTAAGAAATTTTTGCGTGTGGTGGTCTTAACTGTATGAGTTTATTGGAGGCAGTATGAGCGAATTACAGGAGTTCCGCGCCAACAAGAATGAATTTTTTGCCCGTCACCCGCAGAGCCCGCTGACATCTGAACAAAAACGAGCCTTCCGGGGCCTGGATTATTTCGACGAAAACGCGGATTTGCAACTGGAGGTCCGGGTTGAAAAATTCCCTGAACAGAAACAGGTTATGATCCAGACTTCGACGGGCCAGCCCCAGACCTATACCCGCTACGGCAAATTCAAGTTCAGCGTGGATGGACAGGAGGCTGAGTTGACCCTGTATTCCAGCGATAACGGATTCTTCCTGCCCTTCGCGGACTCACTGGCCGGTGAGGAGACTTATCCCGCTGGGCGCTACCTCGAGCCGGACCCGCTGCCTGGTGACCGTTTTCTGGTGGATTTCAACCTGGCCTATAATCCCTACTGTGCCTACAACGAGATGTGGTCCTGCCCTTTGACTCCGCCTGAAAACCGGCTGAAAGTGCCCATACAGGCTGGCGAGAAGATGTTCCATTAATAAAAACAGGCTGCCGTGAGGCAGCCTGTTGACATATCCAGGGGAGGTCAATCAGATTTGGTTCCCTCCAGCACACTCAACAATGCCTGGTACTCCTCCTCGCATTCCCGGCACATGTCCAGGTGCTGGCGGATGATTGGTTCGAGGCTGGCAACATCTTCCCCGCGCTGGCTGGCTTCGGCGTATTCGTCCACCAGGGCAAAGACTTCATCGCAGGAAAGCTCTTCCTCGTGCGTATTAAGCAGTCTGCTGATCAGGTTAGTCACCAAAGCATCGGAGAGCTCTGGTTCGCCGTGCAAGCGCCGGGTAAAATTTCTAAAGAATTGCTTGATATCGATATTCATGAGGACCACTGTTTTGACGTCCGTTTTGGTAGCTTTCTTACCCTTGCTCAAAGGCTGTAAGGACTTCCTGTGCATTCAGTCCTTCTGTCTGCAAACGTTGCTTGAGGCGCAGGCGCGCGTCGTGCAGAAGTTTATACAGCGCGTTGCGGTTGGTCTTGAGCCGTTTGGCTGCTTCTTCCATGGGCATGCCCTGCATCCCCAGCATGATCAGCGCACGCCGCTGGCGCTCGGTCAGCTCTTCGTCGATCACACGGCGGACGCGTTCCAGCATATCCGCGCGCTCGGCAGTTTGTTCGGGTGTGGCGCTTGCGTCTTCCAGGATGCGCGGCGAGACGGGCATCTCCTCGTCGTCCACCATTTCGTCGAGGGACGAGTCCTGCCAGCGTTTGCGGCGCAGCTCGGTTAACGCAATGCGGATAGCGATCTTATGTACCCAGGTGGTAAACATACTGCGCCCTTCGAAGGTATGCAGTTGGTCCAGCACGCGCAGCAGGGTCTCCTGGGCTACTTCTTCGGTCAGAGATTCGAATTGTGGGTTGGAAGGGGAAAGCCAGCGCGACAAGGCGAACGGCAGGCCGCGCAGGATAATGGCGTGCAGGTCTGCCAGGGCGGCATCGCGCGCCTCGCCATCTGCGCTCAGGGCGGAAAGCCATTGGTCGTTGGTGCGGGTAGTCATGTAGGGGAGATTATAACTTATGTGGCATGAAAATAAGTACAAGATGCAGGATGGTCGGGTAGTGAGAATTTGTTGCGGCTCGTGCGTCTAAGCGGGAGCAAGCTTATCGTCCGCGAGGGAGGCGGAGGGGCTTTGTGTCTATTTGACGGTTAACTCGTCGTATTTTTTGCGGACTTCGCGGATGTCGTCCCACATCAATGCTTTTGGGGAGCCCGGGCTTTTGGAAGGGTTCCGCAGCAGGTAGGAGGGATGGAAGATGGGCATGATCCAGCGATCTTGGGATTGTGTCCATTGGCCGCGCAGACTGGTAATGCCGGTTTTGCCGAGAATGGAGTAACAGGCAACGTTGCCGGTCAGTAGCATGATGCAAGGATCAATCAGACGAATGATCTCGAAGACATACGGTCGATAGTATTCGATTTCCTCATCGGTCGGTTTGCGAAAGGCTTTGCCGTCATCGCCGGGCGGCATGCGGAAGACCGAGTTGGTAATGTAAACGTCCTTTTCCGGATCGAAATCCACTGCAAGGAGGATTTTATCCAGCAGTTGACCTGCGCGCCCGACGAAGGGTTTGCCCTGTATGTTTTCCTGCGGGCCGGGGGCTTCACCAATGAGGAGCAATTTGGCCTTGGGATTGCCGCGGCTGATGACCACGTTGGTGCCTGCATCAGCAAGCGGGTCATCGGTCATGCGCATCATTTCGGCAATCAGCTCGTCAAGCGAGGTGTGTTGAGGGAATTCCGCGTTGGTCATATCGAATTGGATCATAAGGATTTCCTTTTGGCTTTTCGAAACCATTCTGGGAATTTTACCGTATGCCCGCCTTCATCTGCGGTAAATTGCTAGGGAAGCGTTCAAATTGGGAATTCTAACTACGCAGCCTCGTTTTGAAGTTCACCCAAATCTGGGGAGTGCCTAATTCCAAGGATATAAGAATTATGTCATCCTGAGCGTAGCGAAGGATCTCCCGCGCGAAGCGCGGGGATTCCCTTCGGCCCGCACTCAGGGCGGGCTTTCCTCCCTGCGGTCGTTCACGCGTGCCTGCGCATACCATCCGTACCGGATGGCACGGGCGGTGCGGGCAGAATGACATTATGTTTTCAATGTTTTGCAATCCCATAATCCTTTTTTTCTGGGAAAACCGAAAATGGCTCCCTGCACTCTGGGTGTCAGGTAGACGCTTTGCGCCAGCGACATGTACGTGCCACGTAGGTTCGTGTGCTTACGGCGATATGCTCTTGCGTGTTCTTCTGACCAGAAGAAGACCGAATTCCGTCAGAAGGCATCGATGATGCTGGGATCCTCCAGAGTGTTGAAATCCACCATCGGAACGAAAACCAAAGGCTTTACATCTGGTTCTGATATGGAATAGTTCAATTTGCTATCCATCTCTATACGGATTTCTTTCCCGCAGTGGGCGCATTCTGTTTGTATAGTAAAGGTCAATGGTTCGTTCCGGAGTTGCCCTTGCACGAAGGGCGTCGCAATCGCGTCGATGCCTCAAGCGGCGTAGATTTGTTCGCCAGTGCTGAACGTAATGCGGTGGGGCGTTTGCTCCACGGTGACCGGGTAGGCCCAGATCACCGCGCCCTCTTCGTTTCGATAGAGGAAGGACATATTCTTTTCCAACTCATCCAGAATGGAGATAACCTGTTCCGGTTCCATGTTCAGGCCTTGGGCAATCAGCTCAGGTGGAATTGGTTTTGCGATGCGTGGCATCTCCCGCACCACAAAATCCCGGACTTTGTGATGGTCAGCTGTCATAAAAGCAAGCGACTTCTCGGCTGCCCGCGCGCTGCGCGCGACTTCCTGCTGCCAGATCGGCCGCGGAATGCGCAGTATGAAGCGCCACAGGCCGAGCAAAAGACTTTTGTTCATTATGTTTCTCCTAACCGGTTTTCTTCAACCATGCGGCGAGCACCGATTGATATTCAAGCGGGCGCTCCAGGAAAGGCAGGTGTCCGGCTCCCGGAATAAGGGCTAATTCCGCGTTGGACACCATGGAAATGATCTTGCGAGATTCTTCCGGCGGTACGGTTGGATCGCGGTCACCGGCGATTGCCAACGTGGGGACCCGGATTTGCGGTAGCAGGGAAGTAATATCGATCTCCGGCATGACCGAAAAATACTGCACCATTGCATCCAGATCCAGGTTTTGATAGTTGAACAAATTCAATTCGACCACTTCTTCAATATCGGGATTGGCGTACATCGCCCTTGCGTCAGCGGCATACGTCCGCAGTACGGCTCGGAATAAGCCCGGGCTTGCTCCCGCTAAACGATAGAGTGCTTTGACGAGAGCTTTTCCCGTGCCCCCTGTGCGGACAAGTCGCTGGTATAACCCCAAAAGGCCAATCCAGCGGCCGTGCGCGAACCCGGCAATGCTGACGATCCTGCGAGCAAGTTCCGGGTAACGGGCGGCGATGTTCAGGACGGCAAAGCCGCCGGTGGAATGACCTATCAGGGTGACGGGACGCTTGCCGACCAACCGGCAGATGGCTTCCGACATAATGCGCGCCAGCATCTCAGCCGTCAACTGCTCCTGTTGAAAACCGGTTGGGAAGGCTGCCGGATAATGCCCTGGCAGGCTGAGCGAATAACAGGGTCCCTGCTCGAGGATGAAAGGCAGCGGGTTGACTTGCCAAGTAGCGATGCTAGCCGAAATCCCGTGCACCAGGATGACCGGCTCGCCCATGGCGCCCGGGTTGAGCAGTAAAGCTGCCAGGGTATGGCCTTCGATATCAAAGGTTTGATGTTCTGTCATAAAGTAGTCTCATTATATTATTCAAGTTAAAAGATAAAGCATGACCCCAGTGGAGATTACCGTTAAGTACGGGAACCACTTATTTATGATCGAGACAGCTTCCGGCATAGATTTATTCGTGCTCAACAAGCTACCAGTGGCTACATTGACAGCAAAAAATAAGATGGTGACCACAATGGCAGTGGTTTGGGCCGGGCTGAGCGGATTTGCTTTATGAATCCGGTAAACCGTCAATCCCAGATAGATACCCATGGCCAGACCGATCAACTTATGGATGGTTATGATCAACATGCTATAGGGCTTTCCCGTACGGTTCAACCAGAAACCGGACAGAAAGATAAAAAGGAAAAACAATCCCACATTGACAAGTTTTGATGCCATAAAGTTCATTTCGACTCCTCCGATGACTTATAACATTTCCGGCGCTACCAAAACAATATTGCCGATCACCTGTCCGCTCTCCAGCAGTTCGTTGGCTTTTCTGGCTTCCAGGATAGGAAATTTTGCTTCAATGACAGGCTTGATTTTGCCTTCTTCCAGTAATTTGAAGAGCGTGGCCCAATCTTCCAGGAATATGCGTCGATTGATTCGAGAAACGCCCGTTGAATAGTACTTGGCAGATTTTCCGTTGGGCAACAGGCTGAACAGCACAACCTGTCCCAGTGCTTGAAACATGCCCGCAACGCTCATGGGATTTCCATATCCCACTAACGTGCCGCCACGCCGCAGCACCGAAAATCCACGCTTGATGTAATCCCCGGCCATGCCGTCAAAAACTGCATCCAGGCCATCTGGTTCGGCCTGACGGATCACCTCGACAAAATCCTGCATGTGGTAATTGATTGGCGTCGCTCCGTATTCTTCCAAGATGTGGTGCTTGCTTTTGGAGGCAACCCCGTACATTTTGAGATCCACCAGTACTCCCAATTGCAAAAATGCGGTTCCAATCCCGCCGCTGGCACCGATGATCAGCACCTTATCCCCGGCTTTGACCTTTGCCCACCTGTGCATCACGTGGTACGCGACGATGTAGTTCAGGATCAACGGCGCCACTTCCGCCGGATCCAGGGTTTCCGGGACGGGAATCAGCTGATCCGCATCCCAGTACAGGTATTCGGCATACGCCCCATAAGCAGTCAGCGCTCCTACCCGGTCTCCAACGGTAACGCTTGTAACGCCTTCGCCAATCGCATCGACATCGCCGATGACAGCATATCCCGGCGTGAACGGTGGTTTCGGGATAAACGGAGATTGCCCATAGCGGGCAGTAATGTCGGGAGCGCACAAAGGCGCAGCAAGGATTTTAATGCGAGCCTCACCGGGTTCAGGTGGGCGCAGGTCATTTTCGACGACTTGCAGAACTTCCGGGCCGCCTCTAGCTGTAACAATCACGCTTTTATATTTCATCATCCGTGCCTCGACTTTATGCTTCCAAAGTGTTCTGCCCCAGATGAAATAACCTCCGAGCAGTCAGGACATACCAGGCCATGCTCAAAAGTCCGCCGAACATGGCTAATATCATCGTCACATTGCTTAGGCC